>JAHFTN010000025.1:8237-14571 GCA_023269365.1 Chlamydiota bacterium
AGGAAGATGGTACGCTTAAAGTTGTATAATACAGAATCGAGGCAAGAAGAGGAGATCGTCCCCTTGGATGGGAAGACGATACGTATGTACACGTGTGGCCCCACGGTTTACAATTTTGCGCACATCGGAAATTTTCGCACCTACGTGTTTGAAGATGTTTTGCGTCGCGCGATCAAATTTTTCGGATTTTCTATCAAGCAGGTCATGAATTTAACAGATATCGATGACAAGACGATCAAAGGGGCGATTCAAAATCAGGTCACATTGGATGCGTTTACCCGCCCTTTCAAAAAGGCCTTTTTCGAAGATCTGATGACGCTTAACATTGAAAAGGTGGAATATTATCCCCAGGCGACAGATTACCTTTCTGAAATGATTTCTATGATTCAAAAGCTCTTAGAAATGGGGGTTGCTTATACGGGGCAAGATGGGAGTGTCTATTTTGCTATCGACAAGTTTCCCTCCTATGGGAGGTTGTCCCATTTAAATCTAGAGGCTCTTAGAGAGGGAGCCTCTAACCGAGTTCTCTTAGATGAGTATGACAAGGAAAATGCGTGTGATTTTGTATTATGGAAGGCGTATGACCCTCAAAGGGATGGAGAGATCTTCTGGGAAAGTCCTTTTGGCAAAGGGCGCCCAGGTTGGCATATTGAATGTTCTGCGATGGCGATGACACTCTTAGGGCCCAGTATCGATATCCATGTGGGCGCTGTCGATCACATCTTTCCTCACCACGATAACGAAATTGCGCAATCAGAGTCGTTCTCCTGCTGCCGTTTTGTTAAACACTGGCTTCACTCTGAGCATCTGCTCGTCGACCATAAAAAGATGTCGAAGAGCTTGGGTAATTTTTATACTTTGCGAGACCTTCTTGAAAAGGGGTATACAGGGCCTCAAGTGCGTTATCTGATGTTACAGGGCCACTACCGCACCCAACTGAATTTTACCTTTACAGCGCTCAACGGGGCTTCAGCTAGCTTGGAGCGTCTTTCTGACTTCGTTTTGCGCTTAGAGCAGCTTCGCAAAGAGAAGATGCAAGTCGCTCTTGAGGTGATCCTCGATAAAGCTCTTCCTCAGGGGCCAGAGAAGAGACAAGTGAAAGAGAGGTTGCTTACCGACCTTCAAAAAGAGAAGCAAAGAGATCTTTTTAATGCCGATGAGATGCATTTTGTCTTAGAGAGATATTTGCCTTCTATGAAAGAAAAAAAAGAGATTTTGGATCGGATTTTAGTTGAGATCCGAGAAGAAAAAAAACGCTCTCTTTTTATCTCTATTTTAAAACGGGTTTTAAAAGAAGACTCAGAATCTGTAAAAATTGTGAATAAAATTTTGACAGAAATCAAAGAGAGCAGACATAGCGACCTCTTAGACCCTGTGCTAATGGAGCCGATTTTAAAAAAAGCATTTCAGCAGATCTCTCATGCCGATAAGGCTATCGAGGGTGTTTTACAAGATTTGAGTGTGAAAAAATCGCAAGGTTTTGTGCTTCCTCTTTTAGTCAAGACAATGCAGGCGTTTAAGGAGCATGTGGCTAACGATCTTAACCTCTCTTCTGCATTGGCAGAGGTGTTTGACATGGTGCGCCAAGTCAATGCGCTCTGCGACCAAGACCAGATAGGGATCTCAGAGGCGGAAGACATTTTAGATTTTCTTCATAAAATCGACCAGGTACTAGGGGTGCTTCCTTTGACTCCGATAGAAGAAAAGGTTCCAAGAGAGCTACAAGAGGCGCTCTTAGAGAGAGAAAAGGCGCGCGTACATAAAGACTGGAAAACAGCAGACAAACATCGCGATTTCATCCTGTCACAGGGCTATCTCATCGAAGATACTCCCCATGGAGCCCGGTTAAAAAAGAGGGGAGCATTTTATGAAAAAAGCAACGACTAAAGACGAATTGTTTTTATTAAAACTTTACGAGATGGCGCTTAAAGAGGGGAATGAGAAGACCCCTTTTGATCGTTTGCGTGTGGGAAGGGCAATTGGGCAAAATGATCGTGGCACTTATGTCATTACAAGAGATTTGGCTCAAGCCAACTTTATCAAAAAAGCGGGGGAAGAGGCTGTATGTCTTACAGACCATGGGCTGCGTTTAGTTGCTCAGCTAAAGCAGCAAGGGTTATAACCTTTTTTTTTCTTGCCGTTCTCTTGTTGTGGGGGGTAGACCAACTCTATCAGAAAAAGACGCGCTTTGGGTTGATGTCTAAATTCTCTTCCACCTCCTTTGCTTTTACAGAAGAGGGGAAGCTTCCCCTCCCGACCCCTTTGGAACAGCAGATCCTCTCTCAGAAGTTCACCTATTTAGCTCGTGGATCTCAAGCTGAGGCTTTTGTAAGCGAAGATGGACTTTATGTTTTAAAATTATTCAAGCAGCACAAGTGGCGCCCTTCGCATCTTTGGGGATATATTCCCCTCCCTTGGAATCCTTACTATCAAGAGACTCTTCGAAGGCGGCTAAAGCAGCGCGCTGTCCTTGAGAGCTGCAGGGCAGCACTTTTACATAGTAAAGAAGATACGGGTGTGTGTTTTGCTCACCTCAACCCAACGTCTCTTGAGATCTCTTCGACGACGCTTGTAGACAAGCGAGGGAATCTGTGGCAGCTAGATTTAAAGCAATGCTGTTTTCTCTTACAGAGGAAGGCAGAGTTGTTTTATCCCCACATACAGAGACTGATGGATCAAGGAGAGGTAGGGCAAGCCGAAGATGCCATTACGTCGACATTTAAATTATTAAAAAAATTCATTACGGCAGGCGTGTATGAAAACAATGCCATTTTGAAAAAAAATTTTGGATTTCTCGATAACGAAGCGATGCAGTTCGATATCGGCAAATTCAAATTCGATGCTACAAGAAAGCCAGATATGCATGACCTTGTCGTCATTACAGAGGGATTTCACCGCTGGTTACAGAAAAATCATTCCCTTTTGCTTCCCCATTTTGAAAAGCAACTCACTCTTTTTACCTCACAAAACGCGCAAAAATAAAAAAAATTCTTGCGCAAATTTAAAAAAGGTCATACACCATTAAATTAGAAGACATGAGAAACGTCTGATCGTATTTTTCTCAGAACTTTAAAAGAATAAAGGATAGGGTTATGGCAAAAAAAACAAAGTCTAAAGCAAAAAAGAAATCAGCTCCAAAAAGAAAAGCGGCTGCAAGAAAAAAAGCAGCTCCTAAAAGAAAAAAGAAGTCGGGAGTAAAAAGAAAGTCTAACTTAGTTCAAAAGACATATAATTTGTCTTCTGAGCTTCAAGCAGTGGTAGGAGCTAGAACTTCTACGAGACCGCAAGTGGTTAAAAAACTTTGGGCTTATATCAAAGCGCACAAATGCCAAGATATGAAGAACAGAAGAATGATCAACCCAGATTCTAAACTCGCAGCCGTTTTGGGCAGCCGCTCTGTAGATATGTTGAAAATGGCCGGTTTGCTCAGCAAGCACATTAAGTAGTTCCCTTATCTCAGGGAGGCTGTATTTCAACAGCCTTCCTTTTTAGATTTATCTAACTCCTCAAAGCGCAAATACAGTTTTTCTAGGTGGGTCTCTGCTGCTGCAATACGCAGACACAGCTCATTGAGATGCTCTATGTTCTGAGCTTGCTCTGGATCTTCTAGAAGCCCATTTAGAGTTTGGATCTGTTTTTCTGTCTCTAGAATCTCCTTCTCTATCTGGTCGCATTCTTTTTTTTCTTGGGAGGAAGGTTTTTTGGGGACAGCCGTTTTTGGGGGTGCTTCCCCTGAGGATTTTTTTTCTGTTTCTCTTTTTTTTAAGGCAGCTTCCCATTGAGAAAAATCGGGAAAGAAAAGAGCTTTCCCTTCATCAAGGGCAAGCAGTGTATTGCACACACGCGCCATCATCGAGCGGTCATGAGTAATGAGTACGACAGCACCGGGGAAATCGAGCAGGGTTTCTTCTAGAGTCTCGAGGGTGGCGATGTCGAGATCATTTGTAGGCTCATCTAAGAGAAGAATGTCGGCGGGCTGTAACATCAGGTGCGCAATGGCAATGCGCGCCCTTTCTCCTCCGGAAAGTTTTTCCAAAGGCATATCGAGAATATCTGGGGAGAACAAAAACCGTTTGCACCAGCCATTTACATGGATTTTTTGCCCACGGAAGGTCACAAAGTCCCCATTAGGAGAAAGAGCTTCTTTCAAGGTGAGATAAGAGGGGAGTTTTGCGCGGTGTTGATCGAAGTAGACAATGTTTAAATGATCAGCCTTTTTAATGGTGCCCTGGTCGGGCTCAATTTCTCCTGCTATTAAGCGCAATAGAGTCGTTTTCCCACACCCATTCTTTCCCATAAGTCCCATCCGCGTGAAGGGAGAGAGGGTGAAGTCAAGGTGGGAAAAAAGGAGGCGATTGCCAAGAGTTTTGCTCAGATTTTTAGAGACGAGCAATTTTTTTGTTTCTCTCTGCGTCGAAGAGAAGTCGACTTCTGCTTTTTTTTCTCGGTTTCTATGCTGAATCTCTTTTAAATTTTCTAAAAGTTCGTGGGCATCATCGACACGCGATTTAGATTTGGACGTTCTAGCTTTCGGGGACTGACGAAGCCAGTCGAGTTCTTTTCTCGCCCTAGAGGCCATCGAGCGCTCCTGTTCGAGCTGCCCCAAGAGGAAGAGTTCTTTATGGGCTAAAAAGTCTTGATAAGAGCCCTCTTGGGAAAAGAGGCCGAGAGGATACAGGGGATTGATTTCGATCGTCCTATTCACCATGTGTTCTAAAAATGTACGGTCGTGACTCACGATGAGATAGGAAGGAGACTCTTTGGGCAAGAACTTTTCTAGCCACAAGATCCCCTCTAGATCCAGATGGTTCGTGGGCTCATCGAGGAGGAGCAGGTCGGGAAAAAACATCAGCTCTTGAGCAAGGCGGAGTCGTTTTTTCCATCCTCCGGAGAGATGTTGCGCAGAAGGCTCATCGCCTGTGAATTGCAGTTTACTGAGCCATGTTTCTACTAGAAGCTCTTTTTCATACTCTTCTCTTTCATCATTTTCAGGGAAAGCTCTCATCAACACTTCAGCAGGAGGTAGGTCGGGACACTCGCAGACCTGAGGCAGATAGCCTATTTTCAATCCTCGCCTTGTGGAAATAGTCCCCTCGCTTACACTCTCTTCTCCTGCCAAAATTTTAAGGAGGGTTGTTTTTCCCGCACCATTGGGCCCGATAAAGCCTGTGCGGTCTCCTGAGAAGATGCTGAAAGATAAATTTTTAAATAAGGTGCGGTTGCCAAAAGACTTGCTAAGTCCCTGGCAATTGAGAAATAATGTCATCCTTGGATCCTTTTTGTTGAATCCATTCTACTTGGTATTGAGGATTTATGAATACACTATATCCCCTCCTGCGTTTAAGACGGCTAAGGCGACATCCAGGTCTTCGCGAGCTTGTGCAAGAGACGGATCTCACTTTAAAAAATTTAGTATTCCCCCTTTTTATTAAGGGGAAAGAAGGGCCGAGATTTCCTGTTGCCTCGATGCCGGGGATCGATCAGATCCCTCTTTCCCACCTTAGAGAGGAGATTGAAGAGCTCATCGCTTTGGGCATTACAACGGTTATCCTCTTCGGGATTCCTCCCTATAAAGATCCAACGGGCTCTTGCGCTCTCCAAGAGGAGGGGATTGTACAAGAGGCGATCCGCCTCATTCATGCCACCTCTAAAGAAATGCTTATTATTGCTGATCTATGTCTATGTGAGTACACAGATCATGGTCATTGTGGGGTTTTACATCACAACTCTCAGGAGATTGATAATGACAAGACCTTGCCGCTATTAGTAGAGCAAGCTCTCAGCCTAGCTAAGGCGGGAGCGGATGTCATCGCCCCTAGTGGGATGATCGATGGGGCTGTCCTAGCGCTGCGCCAGGGGCTAGATGGTGCGGGGTTCTCTTCTCTTCCTCTTTTGAGCTATTCAGTGAAGTACAATTCTGCTTTTTACGGGCCTTTCCGTAGGGCGGCTGAAGGGGCTCCCCTTTATGGGGATCGTTCTACTCACCAGATGGATCCAGCGAATGGGAATGAGGCTCTGCGCGAGGTCGCCCTCGACATCCAAGAGGGAGCAGACATTCTAATGATCAAGCCCGCACACGCCTATTTAGATGTGATTTATCGAGTCAAACAAGCTCATCCCCATATTCCCCTGGGGGCGTACCATACGAGTGGGGAGTTTGCCCTGCTCAAAGCGGCGGGGGAGAAGGGATGGATCGATGAGAAGAGGGCTGTTTTAGAAATTTTAAGAGGGATCAGAAGGGCTGGCGCCGATTTTATCATCACCTATTATGCTAAAGAATTTGCCAAGTGGACATGAACCTAAAAACGGCAGTTGAAAGCGGTAAATTGACGCA
>JAHFTN010000117.1 GCA_023269365.1 Chlamydiota bacterium
CCTAGACCTAACCCTCATGATTGCCGGCACCAAATACCGCGGGCAATTTGAGGAGAGGATCAAAGCGGTCATGGATGAGCTGAAAAAGCATGGCAACATCCTCCTCTTTATCGATGAGCTCCACACGATCGTGGGCGCAGGAGCAGCAGAAGGCGCTATCGATGCCTCCAACATTTTAAAACCCGCTCTTTCTCGCGGAGAGATCCAGTGTATTGGAGCCACCACGCTCGATGAATATAGAAAACACATCGAGAAAGATGCAGCCCTCGAACGCCGCTTTCAAAAAATCCTCGTTTCTCCCCCTTCTGTCGAAGAGACAACTGCCATCTTAACTGGGCTGAAATCAAAATACGAAGAGCATCACAAATGTATTTATACCGATTCCGCCCTTAAATCTGCTGTCTACCTCTCTGATCGTTACATCACAGGCAGGTTCCTTCCCGACAAAGCGATCGATCTGCTCGATGAAGCGGGTGCTAAAGCTCGCATCGCCATGATGCACCAACCGCAAGACATCACACAAGCTGAAGTAGAGATTGAAAAAGTAAGAGTGGGCAAAGAAGAAGCGATCAACAACCAAGAATATGAAAAAGCGGCAAAACTCAGAGATACAGAAAAAACTCTACGAGAAAACCTCGCTCAGATCCGCTCTGAATGGGAGAGCAATAAAGAAGAACATCAAGTGATTGTCGATGAAGAAGAAGTTGCACAGATTGTCTCTAAACAAACAGGAGTTCCTCTCACTCGACTCACAGAAGCTGAGACCTCAAAAGTGCTCAAAATGGAAGAGGTCCTCAAAGCCACAATTATTGGACAAAATGACGCAATCAGCACAGTCTGTAGAGCGATCAGAAGATCTCGAGCCGACATCAAAGATCCCAACCGCCCCATTGGGGCTTTCCTCTTCTTAGGGCCGACTGGCGTAGGGAAAACACACCTAGCAAAACAACTCGCAGTGCAGATGTTTGGTGGAGAAGATGCGCTCATCCAAGTCGATATGTCTGAATACATGGAAAAATTTGCCATCAGCCGCATGACAGGATCTCCTCCTGGGTATGTCGGTCATGAGGAAGGGGGACAGCTCACAGAGCAGGTACGTCAGCGCCCTTACTGTGTCGTCTTATTCGATGAGATCGAAAAGGCCCATCCCGATGTGATGAACCTTCTTCTCCAGATCCTCGAAGAGGGGCGCCTGACCGACTCGTTTGGTCGCAAGATCGATTTCCGCAATACGATCGTCATCATGACCTCCAATTTGGGTTCTGATCTCATTCGCAGGTCGACAGAAGTAGGGTTTAGCGTTCAAGAGGGGATGCTCGACTTTAAGGCGATGCAAGAGAAGATCGACTCTTCTGTGAAAAAGGCGTTCAAGCCCGAATTCATTAACCGCTTAGATGGCGTCATCATCTTTAAGCCGCTTGACCATAGCCACCTCTTCCATGTGATCGACTTAGAGATCAAAAAAGTCAAAGCGCGTCTCGGCAGGAAACAGATCGGCATCGCCCTTGACGAAAAGGCCAAAGAGTTCCTCGTCAACAAAGGATTTCAACCTGAAATGGGAGCGCGCCCTCTGCGCCGCGTTATCGAGCAATATTTAGAAGATCCCCTTGCCGAAAAACTCCTCCTTAACCCAGGAAAGCCAAGCAGCTGGACCGTCTCTTGTGGCCCAGAGGCTCTCGTCTTCACAGAACAAGAAGCCCCGCCGGAAGAAACCACATTAGCGCTCTGCCAGCCAACTAAAGAAGGGAGCAATAAAAAGAAGAGTTAAGGGGATGCAGCTCGTCCCCTTGACTTTCTTGCCGTAGGAGGAGGGGGATCTCGTAACAATTCGACCCTTTTTAATTTTCTACAAGCTTTATCTAAATCTCTCTCTAATTTCAATAATGTGGCTTTTGATTTGTCAATTTTCCAAGTTAAGCCAGGGGTCGGTTTTGTTGAGGAAAGAGATCTCATCACTTTATCAAGCCCTTCTAATTGTAATTCTATAGAAGTTTTTTTCCATTCCATATTTTGAATCTTCTCTTCTAACTCTTTTATACTAAATCGAATTTTAACCTGACCGATTTGTTTAGGTGGCTTGATGATCCGACTAGGAGGACGCTCATAATTCCCCGTCCCCCCATACCCACTTGATGATCTTATACCTGATTTGGAAGGAGTCTCAGGTACAGAAGGAGTCTCAGGGACAGAAGAAGGGGTGTTTTCCCCTACAGCAAACCAAAAAAGCTTGCGCAATAACCACAACAAGGGATCTATAATAAAACGTTTAAAACAGACAGCAATCCGAGTAAAACAGGAAGATGTTGCACCACGAAACATGATACTGCTTGCAAAAAAGGAGGAAGAGGGCACCCCCCCGTTCCCCTGAACTGTGTGGATATTCTCTGCGCCCGGTGTAGGAGACGCAGCAGGAGATGCAGCAGGAGACAACGAAGCCACCATAAAACTACCAAATTATAAAGATTTGCAAGAGAGTGTTGCATAAAGAAAAAATAAAAAACACTCTTTTTTTTAAAAAAATTTATGCTTTAAACATTAGCGTTCAAAATCAGTTTAACTGATGCACCCATTTTGCAATTGAGGTACAATGAACCTTTATATACCCAAACAACCTCAAAAGTGGGTTTTTGCCAAGGAGTCGCCCTGAATTTGAGCCAGGCGAAGCAGCCAACTTGAATAAATTGGGCGATGCAGGTGGGCTCAAATTCAGTGGCTGACGACGCTGAAGAAACTCCAGGACCCCTGCAAAGTCCTTGTGACTTGCCCTCTTTAAAACAAGGAGAAAAATCACAAGATATTAGGATGGACAGGATGGAAAAAAGGTGAAAAATTTCCCGATTTTCTCATCCTGTCCATCCTAATATCTTGTGATTTTTCTTAAATTTGTAAGGTTAGTCTTGAAAGACTTTGCAGATGTCCTGGAGGAAAACCCACTTTTGAGACTGTTTGGGTATACAGAGGAGAGGCGTGAGTAAAAAAACGGTTGTAGTGGGAATGTCAGGAGGGGTGGATTCCTCGGTGAGCGCGCTGCTACTTAAACAACTTGGCTATGAGGTGATTGGCCTATTCATGAAAAATTGGGAAGAGCTCGACAATCAAGGGATTTGCAAAGCTAGCCGTGAGTATGACGATGTTGTTAAAGTGTGTAAGCAGCTACAGATCCCCTGCTACTCTGTAAACTTTGTCAAAGAATACCAAGAGCGCGTATTTTCCCACTTCTTAAGCGAACTTCAACAAGGGTTCACCCCTAATCCCGATATCTTGTGTAACCGAGAGATCAAGTTTAAAGTGTTTTTGGAAAAAGCGCTAAAATTGGGGGCCGACTATCTCGCTACAGGGCATTACTGTAGAATTAGCCCTCAACAAGAGCTCTTGAAAGGGAACGATCCCCATAAAGATCAGAGCTATTTTCTTTATACACTCAACTCCTGCATTTTAAAAAAAGTACTTTTCCCCATTGGAGAGATCCCCAAGGAGCAGGTAAGAAAAATAGCCAAAGACCACGGCCTTGCTACAGCTGACAAAAAAGATAGCACGGGGATCTGTTTCATCGGGAAGCGCAATTTTAAAGAATTCACAGGCAAATACCTTCCCTATTCTCCCGGCAACTTCGAAACTACCTCAGGACGCATTATAGGACAACATGATGGGGTTGCTTTCTACACGTTAGGTCAACGCAAGGGACTGCAAATTGGAGGTCCAGGAGACGCGTGGTTTGTCGTAGGGAAAGATCTTTTCCGTAATGTCGTCCTTGTCGAACAAGGGGAAGATCATCCCGCTCTTTATAAAGAAACCCTCCTTGCCTCTGAGTTGAGTTGGGTAGCTGGAATCCCCCCGGGGCCACACCCTTTTGCTTGCATGGCCAAGATCCGCTACAGACAAGAGGATCAACCCTGCCTCATCGAGGCGATTGAACAAGACCGCGCTTTTGTGCGCTTCTTAAAGCCTCAACGCGCTATCACTCCTCGCCAGTCTGTCGTCTTCTATCAAGGAGACCTCTGTTTGGGTGGGGGGATGATTTTATAATTATACTCAAACACCTTCAAAA
>JAHFTN010000026.1:0-5646 GCA_023269365.1 Chlamydiota bacterium
TCCGTTCTGTAGGGCAAAAAGACCCTCTTCTTGAATTTAAACACGAGGCCTTTGCCCTCTTTGATGCGCTGACGTTGAGGATGAAGCAAGAGATTGCGCATGCTCTTTTCAAATTCTCGATGGTGGTCCCCGAAGCCCCCTCAGCGCCGTCGCCAGCAGCTCCGCGCCTGATGACAAGGCACCGTCCCCTTGTGGATCTTTCCCTGATGCCCGAGTTAGAACCATTTGCAGCCCTTCGCCCTTCAGTGGGAGAGAATGACTTGCTCATTACTTAGAGTTCTCTGTACTGGACAATTTTTTTTTAGAGGACAAGAGCAGAAGGAAAATAACAAGATATTAGGATGGACAGGATAAAAAGCAAAAAATAAATTTCCCCATCCTGTTCATCCTAATATCTTGTTATTTTCCTTCTCTTTCTTTGTGTTTACGAGTTGGCTTTCTTCAGCCCGATGTAGAAGAGGGGAAGGGCGGCAAGACAATAGACAAACCAGTAGTGGCTGTCCCATTCGAGGCGTAAAAAACCCCTGTCGGAAAAGAGGAGCTGTAATAGACCGATGGTCAGCAGATTGGCTCCCAAAGAAAGGAGCAAAATGGGAAAAAAGCCGATCTTATTCTCTTGAGTGACGGCGGTCTCAGCAGCTTGCTGGGGGAGGATGGGGCTCCCTAAGGAAGGGGAAGTATAGTTTCTTTTTTCAACCATAGGTTCACTGGGGGGTTTGGGGTTATTAAGAGAGCCAACCCTTGCTGTATAAGGAGGGGCATAGGCGCCAGTTAGGCGTTGCTCTAGGGACTGATGGTGGAGATCTTTCATTTGAGGTGGGGAGGTAAAGGGTTTTGAGAGTTCTGTAGAGCAATAGGGGCAAAGGTCGGCATCGAGAGGGATCCTTCCATCACACTGGATACACATTTTTTGTCTGTCTTTTGGATGCATAAAAAAGATCTCTTCTTTAGGCTCATCTTGTCACAAAGAAGTGCAAAATTTCTAGCATTTTCTTTTAAAATCCGCCATAATCCGCCTATTATTTAGGAGCCTTGCACCATGGAAAGAAAAAGTTTTGATCTTGCTGTCATTGGATCTGGCCCAGGGGGGTATGTCGCTGCCATCAAGGCGTCCCAGTGTGGCCTTAAAGTCTGCTTGATAGAGAAAGGGGCTTTGGGTGGGGTGTGTCTCAATGTCGGCTGTATCCCCACAAAGACGCTGCTTGCAGGGGCACACGTCTTTCACCAGGTTCGCCACGCGGCGGACTTCGGAGTCATCACGGGGCCTGTTACCGTAGACTATGCAAAAATGAAGAGCAGAAAAGAGGGGGTTGTCGACAAGATAAAAAAAAGTCTTGAAGGACTCATTTTGGCAAATGGGATTACAATCCTGCGAGGAGTAGCTGAATTTATCTCCCCTCAAGAGCTTAAAGTGAAAGGGCAAGACAATATCTTGGTAACAGCGCCGCAAATCATTATCGCCTCTGGTTCAGAACCGTTGGATATCCCTGCATTCCCGTGTGATCACAAGAGGATTTTTAACTCTACTTCTATTCTGGAGCTCTCTTCTTTGCCCAAAACTCTTGCGATCATCGGAGGGGGATACATCGGCTGTGAATTTGCTTCCCTTTTTTCTGATTTGGGCGTTAAGGTGACGATTTTAGAGGCGCTCCCCTCTCTTGTCATGCTGCAGGGGAAAGCGGTTGCCGATGCATTGAAGAGCGCTTTTGTTAAGAAGGGGATCGATATCCAAACTCAGGTGAAGGTGGAAGGGATCGATTCTAGTGGGGCACTTCTTTCGGTGCGTCTTGAAAATAAGCCTCCTCTTTCCTTTGAAATGGTACTTGTGTCTGTGGGGAGAAAAGTCGTATCGTCAAGCTTGGGATTAGAAAGGGCGGGCGTCTTGACGAATGACAAGGGGATGATTGTTGTGAATGAAAAAATGCAAACTACAGTTCCCGGGATCTATGCCATCGGCGATGTCACAGGGTTTTCTATGCTAGCTCATGTGGCCTCTCACCAGGGGATCGTCGCTGCAGCTAACGCATCGGGACAATTTGCAAAGATGCATTATGAAGCAGTTCCTGCCGTCATTTTTACCAACCCAGAAATTGCTACGGTGGGACTCACCCTCGAGCAAGCGCTAGAGGTAGGGATTCAAGCCAGCGTCGGAAAATTTCCTTTTCAGGCGTTGGGAAAAGCGATTGCTGCGATGGAGACAGACGGGTTTGCTCAGGTGGTTGTCGATCGGAAAACGGGGCAGATCTTAGGCGCTCAGGTCGTAGGGGCTGATGCAGGGACGCTGATAGCTGAGATGGCGCTTGCCATTGCCAATGAGCTCACTTTGGATTGTGTGACAGAAACGATCCATGCTCATCCAACACTCGCAGAGGCTTGGCTAGAGGCGGCTCTGCTTGCAGGCGATACCCCTATCCACTTCCCCCCTAAAGTAAAATTATGACGACACAAGAGCTTTTTAATCCACTCCCCCCAGTGAAGAAAAATAAGCTGCCGATCAATCCCGAATCCTATCCGAGGGGGAGATTCCCCTCTTGGCTACATCGCAACTTGCCCCAGGGGAAAGCGGCTCTTGACACCAGCACAATCCTTGCAAAATACCGCCTTAACACCGTGTGCGAAGAGGCAAAATGCCCCAATCGCTTTGAGTGTTATTCCAATAAAACGGCTACCTTTTTAGCTTTAGGAAAGGCATGCACGCGCAACTGCGGCTTTTGCGATATCGACTTCACAAAAACCCCGCAGCTGCCAGAAGCCGATGAGCCGCTGCGCATCGCCCTTTCCGTTAAAGAGTTGGGCCTAAAGCATGTCGTCATCACTATGGTGGCTCGCGACGATCTTCCCGATGGAGGGGCCTCTTCGATTGCCGCCATCATGCGCGCTGTCAGAGAGGAAAATCCCTCTACTTCCATCGAGCTTCTCACCTCGGATTTTTGTGGAAACACAGCCTCTTTGGATTTCGTCTTACAAGAAAAGCCCGACGTCTTTAACCACAATATTGAAACGGTAAGAGAACTTACCCCCCGCGTGCGTCATAAAGCTACCTATGATCAGACGTTACGCATGCTCCGCCATGCTAAAGCATCTCATTGCGCCACGCACATTAAGTCAGGATTGATGGTAGGGCTTGGAGAGACAGCCGCTCAAGTCGAAGAGACTTTAAGGGATCTCTGCCAGGTGGGTTGCGATATTGTCACCATGGGGCAGTATCTTCAGCCCAATCAACGCAAACTCCTCGTTAAAGAATTTATCTCCCCAGAACAATTCAAGGCCTATGAAGTCTACGGCCATTCTCTAGGCATTAAGAAGATGTACTGCGGGCCTTTCGTGCGCTCGAGTTACCATGCCCATGAAGTCGCATCTCTTGACAAATAAATTGTTTAATCCTTAAGGTGAAAAATAGTTAACGGATTAACCTAAAAACGGCAGTTGAAAGCGGTAAATTGACGCAATCTTTTGAGTCTGAATCGATTCCGACAGAGGGGCCCTTCACCACTTGGGGAATGTGCCCCTCTGTCGGAATCAATTCAGACTCAAAATCTTGCATCACTTTACCCCTTTCAACTGCCGTTTTTAGGATTAACTTTTTTGGAGGCAAGATGCAGAACCCCTTATGGCTCGCAAGTATATTTGGGCCCCTTTTAATGATTCTTGGTGTATGGATGCTATTTTATCGTGATAATATGGTAAAAGTGTGCGCATCGATTAAAGCGACCCCAGGAGTTCTTTACGTCATGGGCGTAATGAATTTGTTGGTAGGACTTATGGTTATCAATATGTACAACGTGTGGATGATGGATATGACACTTCTTGTCACTCTTGTCGGTTGGTTTCTCCTCCTGAAAGGGTTGGTATCCTTTTTCTTCCCACAGCTCCTGCTTAAACAAAAAGCTAGTGCAAAGAACTTTAGCTTTAGAGGGCTTATCGCTCTTGTTTGGGGCTTTTTCCTTTGCTGGTCCGCTTTCTGGGCTCAGTAATTTCCCTTCCCATTCCGGCTTAAGGTCCCTTAAGCCGGCTTTTTTTCTTGAGGCCTTGCCCTCAATCTCCCAAATTTAGTATGCTTCATCTTCTTTATACCCTCGGGGAGATGTATGAGTTTAAAGACTTGTTTTGCTGTGCTGTTGTCATCTTTGATGTTGATGAGTTTGAATGCTGTGGAGAGCGTAAAACCTGTAGCTCCCAACTTAAAACAAAGGCAACCCCATTGGCGCCCTAAAATCATGGAAAATTATGAGGGGGGACAGCCCCAACGCGTGCTCTTCTATGAACAGATTGGAGAAGCTAATGAAGCCCCTGTGAAGCAGCTCTTTTTTTATCCCAACGGACAAATTAAGGTGGAAATGGATCTGGCTCTTGTCCCCGAGGATTCTAAGGGAGCCAAAGAGTGGAAATCGATCATTGTGCCTCACGGGATGAGCCTTTCTTATTTTGAAGGGGGTCAGGTGGAAAGGGTGTGTTTCTATGATCGCGGGGTGCTTCACGGCGAGATGAAGCTCTTTTTTCCCGACGGGAAACTCCATGGAGAATGCTCCTTTAAGCAAGGGGAGCGCCATGGGCAGATGTTCTCTTATTTTGAAGAGGGGGGTAAGGCTGAAGAGGCTCTCTTTGAAGAGGGAAAGATTGTTGGGGAGATGATTCGGTACTATCCCAAAGGGACTCGAGCAACACTTGTCCCCTATGAAAAAGGAGTGCCTCATGGCAACGCGTTGGAGTGGTATGAGGGGGGAGCTCTCAAGGCCTCTTTGCGCTATAAAGAAGGGGTGTTGCACTCCGACGGGAAGAATTCTGCTGTCATTCTGTATGCAGAGGACCGTTCGATCCAAGAAGTGCAAGATTTTAATCAGGGGCAGCCCGTAGGGACCCATGTCAAATACCACCCGAACGGGAAAGAGTCGTATAAAGCTCTCTATAAACAGGGGAAAAAGGAGGGAAAAGAGCAGTTCTTTAGCACGGAGGGAAAGTTGCTAGGAGAGGGGCTATATAAGGGGGATACCCCCATCGGGGTTCATCAGCGCAAGACAGAAGAGGGGGTTGTTGTCTTTTTAGCTAAATACGACAATGTGGGGGTCCTATTAGATCCAATCCAAGAGTTTAGTCCAAAAGGAGTTAAAATAGCGGAATATTTTCTTGTTGAGGGTCAGCGTCAAGGTCCTTTTTGTATCTGGTATGAAACGGGATCGTCTCATATGGAATATCATTATGAAAAGGGGCAATTCGAAGGGGTGCAGAAGGAATATTACCCCAATGCCCAGCTGAAGGCGCAAGCGCTGTATCATCACAACATTAAAGAGGGGTTGTTTGAAGAGTTTTATGAGAACGGTCAGATCGCGGTTCGATGTACCCTTTTAAAAGGAGAGAAAGAAGGGCTTTCTCAAGAGTGGTATGAAAGTGGGAATCTAAAAACTGAGGAGTTCTGTGTTCAAGGAGCGCTCGATAAGACACACCGCGAATGGCACTCCAATGGGCAACTGCGTTTAAGTTGCGATTTTATCTTAGGTAAAAAACAAGGTATTTATAACGAGTTTAATGAAGCGGGAGAAGTTTTAGCAGAGATCTCCTATGACAAAGACATGCCTACTGGTATGGCCAAAATCTTTTATGGCAAAAACAAACCTAAAGAGCTCATCTTCTTCAATAAGGAAGGAAAAA
>JAHFTN010000026.1:5656-14213 GCA_023269365.1 Chlamydiota bacterium
ATCCCAACGGGCAATTGAAGGCTGTTGTCTTCTACAAAGAAGATAAGGCGGATGGGGAAGTGAAAACTTGGTTTGAGGATGGTTCCTTATGCGCAGTGAAATCTTTTAAAGAAGGAGTGTTAGTTGGAGAGCAAAAGGAATATTTTTCTAAAGCAGACTTACAAGAGACCTCCGTCAAAAAGACCTCCTTGCAGCTAGCGCGCTTGTTTAGATACGATCAAGAAGGGCAGATGGATGGGGAACAGAAGAGTTATCATCCCAATGGAGCTGTGCACACTGTGTTACATTACGACAAGGGAGAGCTTCATGGCCTAAAGGCTCTTTGGGACCAAGAAGGGATCCTTCTAGAAGAAGCTACGTATGAAAAAGGGCGGCTCAATGGACGGTTTTTTGAAAGGGGGCGCGATGGCAAGGAGATCATTTTCCAATACAAAGATAACAAAAGGGAAGGATTGCATGAGGTGTATTACCCTTCGCATGAATACTTTGGAAAAGTTAAAGCGCTAGAGGTGAATTTCATCAACGACCTAGCCGAAGGAGAGGCGCTCGAGTATAATGAATCGGGAGCAAAAATTGCGGTAACTTCCTACGTTAAAGGGATGAAAGAAGGGGTCTCTACCATCTATTCCCCTCAAGGGCAGATGCTGATGACTATCGCCTTTAAAGCTGATAAGCGTCACGGGCCCTCTATCCAGTATTTCCCTAACAAGCAGATCTTTGTAGAAGGGGTCTTTGAGGAAGACCTCAAAGAGGGAGTGGAAAAAACTTATTACGAAGAGGGGACGCTGGCAAAATCGATCCCCTATAAAGCAGGAAAGATTCACGGTTCTTATAAAGAATGGAATCAAGCGGGCGTGCTCACATTCGAGTCGGAATATAAGGAAGGCAAGCGCCATGGCATTTTCAACAAATACTATGACAATGGGCAGCCCCACCTCCTCCAAGCCTTTAGAGACGATGAGCTGCACGGGGTGAAAAAAAGTTATGACACAGAAGGCAAACTCACCGAGTCTAAATTCGACAAAGGTAAAAAAATCAGTGGTTAGATCTTTGAAATTGGTGTAGTGTCGACTGGGAGAAGGTGCGGCTATTTACAAAATAAAGGGACTCTAGCTTTTGATCGGAGGGGCGGAGTTTGGCTGGAGCCCCCTCCTCGAGAAATAGTGTCCCTCCTTCTTTTAACAGCAAGTGGGTGTCTATGAATACGAGGATCTCGTTCAAAAGGTTGAGCCTTGTCCCGAGTGCATAGGGAGGGTCGACATAGATCAGGTCGAAAGAGGCTTTCGCTTTGCTCAATTTCTTTAAAAAAAGGGGAGCGTCGTAGCTGACGAGAGTCGATTCTTTTTCGACCCCAAGCGCTTGCATATTTTTCTTTATGCAGCCAAAGGCGCGTGGGTTTGTCTCTACGAATGTAGCAGCGACAGCGCCGCGGCTGAGTGCCTCAAAACCTATCGCTCCGGAGCCCGCGTAGAGATCGAGTACATGAGCTTCTTCGATCTGCATCTGTACAATATCAAAGACAGCTTTACGAAGGATTGCGAGGGTGGGGCGCGTCGTTTCTACATTGGGAGTGACAAGAGTCTTACCTCGGAGTCTTCCCCCTAATATCTTTAGACTCATCGAAATGTCATTTCTTTTTGAGAACTATTTAAGAGGTCTTTGGCTTGTTTTAAGGAGAGGGGATTTCCCTCATCGAGAAATTGAGTATAGCAGAGGCTAGCTTGCATCTTCTTCCACTGTTTTGCAAAGAGAGAGTCTCCTTTCACAGCGTCTTTGAAGGTGATATGTTTATTGATAGCGATCCAATCTTCTCTATGGCGCCCTCGCAGAATAAGGTCAAAAGAGCTCAGCTGGTCAATGGTCCCGAAAATAAGGTAGGGTTCATTGCTATAGAGAGAGGGTAAGATAGAAGCAGAAGGGGTGAGTTCTACAAATGTCTGGCCGTTCTGAGGTTTTATGAGTAGCTCCACTTCTTTAGCAATCGGGTTTTTGAGATCTAGGATAAGCTTTGCTAGCTTGCGTGGAAAGGCAGCGTGTGTATCGGAGTAAAGGAGTTTTCCTCCGCATTCTGTACTTAAAAGATCTAAGGATAACAGATCGTTGTCTTTGCCGACAGCCGCTGCATACAAAGAGAGCCTTCCCCCATTTTTTTGTAACCATTTTTTAAATGTATCTCTCTTTTTCGCAAGGCTCATAGAGGAGTTGCCGTCGGTAAGCAAAATGGCGGTGTGCATTTCATCATCATCGGGGATCGAAGGAAGGATTTTAGCAAGGGAAGAATAGATGGTTCCATTGCCTAAAAAGCCCCCGGGATTTTGCGTGCTAAGGAAGTCTTCTGCAGCCTGAATATTTTTAGCAGAAGCCAAAAGAGTGGTTGGTCTGAAGCTAATCACATTTTTGTCGAGGATGAAAATATTAAAGCTGTCTTCTGGGTGCATACTAGCAAGAGCTTTAAGTGCAGCTCTTTTAAAAACGAGGAAATGGTGGTTCTCTGAGGAGTTGGAGCGATCTAAAAGAAAATAGAAGTGTTGCTTCAGCCGGTGTTGAGATAAGTCGTATTTGGGCTGAAGAGACAAAGAAAAAATGTATCCCTCCTCTTCGGGATGGGGTGCATAGGTAAGGGTGACATCAAAGTCTGCATCCCATAGAGCAGAGGTAGCAAGAGTAGGAAAAGAATAGAGGGTTAAAGAGTCTTGAGGTTGCGCAATCTCCACTAACCTTGGAAGGGGCTGGGGCAGGGAATATTTAGGAGTGAATAGAGGGGTGCGCGTGAGCTCCTGGTAGGACGAAGTAAAAGAAGAGCAAGGGTGGGAAATGAGGGTTTCATTTTTTTTTGCAATAGGGTAAGGGTGGATAGACAACGCGCTCCCCTCGAGAGGGTTGCCCATAGGTGTGGGCTGTAGAGAAGGGATGCTTACAAGATCGTCATAGGGGGTAGAAAGGGACTCTTCAACCAAGGGAAGTTCTGCATGCGAAAGAGGGGAGTCAATCTGTACTTGTGCAACGTGTCTTGCCTGTTGTTCTAGCATCTGAAAGAAAGGAGAGTGGGCAATCTCTTCCATCTCTTGTGAAAAATCCTTTTGAGATAGGGTGTGTGGATCGAGGGTAAAAGAAGGGCTCTGTTTTTTGTCTAGTAAAGCTGTCTCGATCTGCTCTAAATTGGGAGCCATCATCTTCCCCTGCGGCAAGTGGGTCAGATCATAAGGCCTTTGAAGTTGGGAAGGAAGGACGACGATGTGTTCGAATACATCGTCTAGAAATTGATTTTTCTCAATCGAGTCGAGCTCTTCTTCATCGTCTAGCATTTTGGGTTTTGCAAAAGTCATCCCAAAAAGAGAATCCAAAGGGCTTTGCAAAAGCAGAGGATACAAAAAAAGAAAAGAGATAGCTAGTACATGAAGGGCAATAGAAAGGATTAAGTACTTGATTCCCAACTTACGAGAATCTGTTTGAGAAAAAATAACTGTACTCATAGAGGAGTTTCCAATGCCTCCAAATCCTTAACCAGGCGCTCTCTGAGTGTATCGTTAACAGATCTTTCTAGCAACCTTTTCAGCGCGGGCGCTGTCTCTTTCTCTTCAGATAGCTTGATTTCAACATAAGAGAGATATTCTTCTAAAAGGGCTCTCTCTTCGGGGACGGCTCCCTCTTTTTGCAAGGAGAGGCTAGCTTTGATCTGTTCAAGCAACAGGCTTTGTCTCTGCTTGCGCTCATTTTTAGGAGCGAGCTTTGCTTTGATCTCAGCATAGAGAAGTCCCGCTTCTATGTGTAAAGGCTCAGAACTAGGTTGGTGTTTAATCTCTATCTCTTTTAGCGTGTCGCAGATCTCTTTAACTTTTGCGGAATCCTCTTTCATCTCCTCGTCTTTTAATTTAGAAAGTTGCAATTTAGCCAGCTCCATCTTTGCAGCTAAGGCGAAATAGGAAGAGACATGGGAAGAAGAATCGATCAGATGCTGATAAATGTGGATTGCTTTTGCAGTGTCCCCTGATAAAAAATAGGCTTTCCCTAGTTCAAACTGAGCCCATCGGTAGTACTTCCAAGGCGCTGTTCGTGTAGTTGCTTGCCTTTGCACAAGGGCTTCTAGTAATTCAACGGCTTGCGCGAAGTCGCCAAATTGGCGGTAGAGGTTTGCAAGTTGCATTACTTCAGCTTCCACCTCGGGGGAAAAATCGCCCCCGACTCGCCTTTTTTCTAGGAGCTGTTCCAAGACGAGCATCGCCCTCTCTGCCCCTTGTTCTTGTTCAAGATAGTAACTTGCTAACCAACGCTGATTTTCTTGGCTGATAGAGCCATCAGAGACCAAAAATAGATGGTTTGCTGCCTTGGAGAGGAGCTCTGTCTTTTCTTCCGCAGGACGCTGCTGGATATATTTTAGATAGGCATTAAATAAAGAGCGGTGGAGGTTTAGTCCCGGATCTAAGCTAAGCGCTTTTTCAGAGTATTCTATGAAATATTTGTCGTTGCGATCTCTATAGCAAGCTCCGAGAAGCAAGTAGGCTTCACTGAGAGAAGGATCTCCATGAAAATCACGCATATATTCTGTAAGAAAGCCCGCAGATTCTTCAAAGTGTTTTAAATCGAAATGGGTGTGTGCCAAAAGGAAGCGAAGCGTTTTTGTTTCCTCAGCAGAAAAAGCATGTTTATAACTGAGAGAGAGATTTAATATCTCGATGAGAATTTCCTTTTCTTTTAAAACCTCTGTACTCAAGTAAAGAGCATTATTGAGCGCTTGTTTTACATGCTTGCTTTCTGGGCATTCTTTAACAAAATATTTAAAAGCCTCTATGCTTTTCTGTGCAGTGCCCTCCTGCATAAGCAGGATACTTCTATCATAGAGAAGATTTTCTTTTTGTGGATGCTGTGGATGGCTGTCTAATAAACGATCAATGAAATCTCTTGCTTCTCTCCAGAGCGCGTTCTGCTTACAAAGGTGTACATGGAGGAGGGTTGCCTCAAGGATTTCGTTCTCGGAGAAATGTTCTTTTTGCAAATGGATAAGGGTGCGACGACTTAAATCCACATCTTGGAGCTCTTTTGCACAATTTACCAAAGCGAGTAGAATGGGGCGCTTTAGTTCTGTACTCCCTTCCGATGTTAGCAACTTCTCAAGGAGTGTTTTTGCATTGTCTGCCTCGTTTTCATAGAAGAGGGCCTTTGCATAATAGTACTGCACGAGGGGGACTTTATTTTCTGGGACATGGGGAGCTAAGGAGGAGATTTCTTGAATGAGGACGTCATAATGTTGCGATTGGAACAAAAGAGCTAGAAGGTTATAGGCGGCTTTATCTAAGAATTTGCCTTTAAGCTCGATGACTTGCCCCAGGGTCTCAAGGGCAGCTTCCTTGTCAAAATGGATTTGTAGGCAGGCTGCATGAAATAACAACTCCTCTTTTTTCTCTTCGTGTAGATTTGCTAGAGCGAGGTAGACCTTAGTAGCCTGAGGGAATTCTTCAAGGGCTTCGTAGACTTGCGCACGGGCTAAGAGGGTGTCTTCATCAAGAGAGGTATTTTTTAATTTCTCATAGTAGCCTTTTGCTTTTTCATATAATTCTTTTTTCTTTCCCGCTTCAGCTTCATAAGCCTGGCAGAAGTAGGTTTCTGCAAGCTCAAAGAGGATTGTATGAACATCCTTAGGTTGTGCATGAGGGTCGTTCAAGAAAAAAGGAGCGAGGATAATAAATGTGTCGTAGCGCTGTAGCTCGTATAGGCTATGTAGGTAATGAAATTGGGATTTACGCGTGTACTCTTTCCCTTGAATTTTCTCGTAACAATCGCAAGCGTCTTCATAGAGGTTTTCTGAGAAATAGAGGTCTGCTAGCATGGCATAGAGTTGGTCGACGTAACCGCTTTGAGGGTACTTGCTTAAAAACTGAGGGATCAGTTCTTGAGCTAACGCATACTCTTTCTCCTCCCAGTACTGCGCAATTTTTTTAATTGCCACACGCTCGTCTAGAGAGGTGAGCTCTTTGCCATCAAGGGAAAAACTTGTCGCTATTAGCGCGGCTACCATCCATGTCCTAGCATCCATCGTACACCTACTTCTTCAGATTTTTTAATATATATGCACGAAGCAGTATTATGCTTCAAAAAAAATACAGAAAAACCGTATCGTCTACACTCGGCGCAGCTGAGTATAGTTAAATAGAGGACATATGGGCATAGAATTGATGATCATCGCTTCGCTCTTTGTAGCAGCATCTAATTTTTGCATGAGAAGGAGTATAGATTCCGGCGGGTCGAGCAAAGCTTTTTTGATGATTCAGCTGACGCTGGTGTTTTTTGTTGCAGTCTTACTTAACCCCGTGCGCACAGGGGATTACACGCTAAGTCCTTGCATGATCTATTTTGGCCTAGCTGGCGGTATCATCTTGGCAGTGATGATGATTTGTCTAGGAAAATCCTTAGAGACAGGCCCTCCCGGACTTACTTTTGCAGCTTTAAATTCTTCCACAGTTATGCCCATGCTTCTCATGGTACTTCTCTTTGGAGCCCGTTTTGGATATATCTATACGGGATTTAATGCTTTGGGCTCTTTACTCGTCGTCTTGGGATTATTTTGGGCGGGATGGGGAGCGCGTGGCCTTGAAAAGAAGATGCGCTGGGCCAGCTTTGTCATTGGAGCCTTTATTTTGCACGCTTTCTTTTTAATCATCATGCAGTGGAGAGCTCTTTTTATTAATTTCCCCGGAGAAAATGGGCTGTTTTTAAGTTTTGATGTGCAAGATGCAAAGAGCCAGTGGTTCATGCCCGCTGTATTTTTTGCAGCGGCCTTAATTCAGATAGGGGTGTATCTCGCTACGCAGAAACGGCTTCCTAACCGCTATGAGACGCTCTATGGAATCCTTGGAGGAATTGCGAATGGAGTGGGAACCTTTTTTATGATCTGGTCCACGGAAGTGTCTACCCCTCTAGAGCATGCGATGATTTTTCCCATCTTCTCTGTCGCCATCATCATCGCTTGCAACCTGTGGGGACAATTCCTCTACAAAGAAAAAGTGAATTGGCTCGCAAATGCACTTTGCGTCATAGGTATTTTCGTTGGAACCCTAGATTGGAAAACTCTTATATCTTAGAACGGACTTTTAAGCCCTTCTAGAAGAAGGCTGTCTATAAATGTACCTTAGGGCAAAGGGGGCTAAAAGGGTCGTAAGGGCGATGACAAGTATAATAGAAGCGTAGACTTCATTTTTGAGAATGCCCGAGGTAAGCCCTATGTTGGCAAAAATTAATCCCACTTCTCCTCGTGGGATCATGGCTGTCCCGATCACTAATTTAGTGGAGAGGCTTTCTTTTTTAAGAAGAAATCCAGAGAGCAATTTTCCGAATAGTGCTGCGATAAATAATGAGCTCGTAAGAGTCCAAATAAAGCTAGATCCCCAGTTGATGGATTTGAGGTTGAGAGATAAGCCAATTGACACGAAGAAGACGGGGGTAAACAGATGGATGATGGGCTTCATTTGTTTTTCGACTTGATGATTAAATTCTTGCCCTCGAGATGAAAACGAGGTGAAGGGAAAGACAAATTGTCTAGAAAGGGCCAAGCCTGCTGCAAATCCTCCGAGTAATGTTGGAGCTCCTAATTTGTGTGCTACCCAAGACAGTAACAAAATAAGAGAGACTATTGTTGTAGGTAAAAGGCCTGGGATAGTGTTCTTCTCTTCCCATTTTTTAATGGTTAAGGAGATGTACTTTGCGATGAGTGGGGAGAGTAAGCAAAATAAAACGACAGAGATCAAAATTTTCCCGGCATTCCAGAGATTAATAATTCCGCTTTTAGAAAACTCATAAAGCATAGCAAGTAGGATAATTCCGATAATGTCGTCAAGAACAGCAGCGCCTAAGATGATGTGGGCCTCGTGACTATTTTGTTTTTTTAAATCGCGAAGAACCCTCAAGGTGATCCCAATGCTAGTTGCTGTGAGAGCACTCCCGATAAATAGACTGGCTAGTAGGGATAAGTGGAATGTGTAAAGGCTGATACAGAAGCCGGCTGCAAAAGGCAAAACAACGCCCCCTGTAGCCACAATAAGGGATTTTGCTCCAGAAGAGGTCAACCGTCCCATGTTTGTTTCTGCTCCTACTTCGAAAAGGAGAAAAATGATTCCCATCTGGGCTAGTAGGTGGATGGAGGGAGTGGTTTCTATTAGGCCAAAAACACTTGGGCCGATGAGAATTCCAGCGACAAGTTCCCCCATGACAGAAGGGGCCTTGAAATAAGTGGCAACTTCCCCCATAATCCTTGCGGAAAATAAGATGAGGACAAGCTGAATTAAAAAGGTGTAGTTTTCCATGAAATTACGATGGGGGAGTATTTGACATTTCAAAAGAAAAGTTACGTTCGTAGAATTTGATCAGTTCCGCTGCTTTTGTCTCTTCTGCCTTTTTGAGTTTTTCATAGAGCTGGAGCCCTTGTGCATTATGGCCTTGCTTAAAATAAAGGATTCCTAATTGAAAGAGGATTTCTTGGTTTTCTGGTGTAATTTTCAGGAGGGTCTCATAGCAGGAAATCTCTTTTTCAGGGAGGTCGAGATGGTTGTAGAGAGAGCCTAGCTGT
>JAHFTN010000118.1 GCA_023269365.1 Chlamydiota bacterium
ACACCTGGTCGGCTCAGCTGCGCACCAATTTCTAGAGTTGTTTGTGTATATCCTGTCCCTCTGTACTGGACAATTTTTTCCTAGAAGACAAAAGCAGAAGAAAAATAACAAGATATTAGGATGGACAGGATAAAAAGCAAAAAAATAAATTTTCCCATCCTGTCCATCCTAATATCTTGTTATTTTTTTCTTGATTGGGCTGAATCAAGTCTAACTTTTGAGTTTTTTTGTGTATATACCCAAACAACCGCAAAAAAAATCTTGCGGTTGTTTTTAAGATTATTCGACAGAAAGGACGAAGTAAGCGGGGAAGGCAAAGTTATTATTAGCGCGCGGTGCTGCGACGAGCCTGACGTGTTTTCCCACTAAATCCTGTAAATTGACTTGAGTGCTGTAGACATAACCCACGGGGATATCCTGTTCACGCAGGATGAAATCACCGGGCTTATTTTTTACAGGCGCTGTATAGGGTTCTACGATTCCAGCGATTTCAACAGCAACGAGTTTTTGTTCATCGTAATAGTCTCGTCGGAGTTTATTGTCGTTGATGCTCGACCAGCTCAAGTAGAGGGCCTCTTCCACAGGTTCCCACAGCTTCATCTTATCTGTCATGCTGCGTTGTTCACCCTCCGAAGAGGAGGTAGACTTTTTCTTACTCGTATTAGAAGCCAATGTGTATTGGGCATTTGCCTGTTCTTCTATATGATCAATTCTTTTTTGGAGATATTCTTCCTGAAAAGAAGCAAGCGCTTCTTTAGCTTGATCTACGAGGTCGGGAAATTCGCTAAAATCTTCGATGACAGAGTGGTAGCCCTTAGCAACGCGATCAAAATCCACCTCTTCGAAAGAGTGTTTTAGTTCTGCTTTGCTTAGAAAAGAGGAAGCATCTAGAAGCTGTTCCGCTGTCTGATGGCGTTTATCCATCTTTACTTTTACTTCGGGTCCCCCTGCGTACTCGACATACTCTTTAGCGACGTAGAAACGAGTGTCTGCAGGAGGTGTAATTTTCAACCATTTAGAATTAACGGGTGAAATAGAGGGATTTTCTACAAGATCTCCTGAGTTGAGATGGGCAATGACCGGGGCATCCATACTCGGTTCTAAGCGGACATTGACATGGGTTCCCTCAACAACATTATCTAAGACAAAACTTCTAAAGACATAGGCTTCTGTTGTGCTGGGCGCTTGCACTGCCCAAAAATCGCCTTTCTCTCCAATGATTGTTACGAGTTCATTTTTAGGAAGTTCCTTAATGATTCTGCTATCTACATCGGGGCGCAGGCGCAGGCGTACCCTTTTCCCTTTGATTTTCCCTGTAAAAGGATCCACTTTGATTTCGGGAACTTTTGCGACCACTTTTTTGACTTCTACTGGGGGCGTAGCTTCTGGTGCAAGAGTGACTTCTACTGCAGGCTCTAGGGGAGTGTTTGCGGGCAAGGGGAGCGCTTCGAGCATAGGGAACTCGAGCATCGGCTCTCCTGGAGCATCTGCATGGACAGTAGTTAGGGAATAGGCGCAGAAAGAAACAAAAAAACAGGTAAAAAATTTAGACATGGGCTTAGTTCCTCTTAAGACGGGATTAAATTGTGATTCTAAGAGGTGTCCTTTTTTTTCACCACGATTTTTTTAACTTTTTAAAACGGCATGGATGTGTTCGCAATGGGTTTGTCCACACGTGCATCCTATAGGATTTCCGAGGTGCACATGGTACTGTTCTTTTGTTTCCAATGGGTTTGTAACAAGATACATCCGCTCTTCTTCTTGACTCACATCCCATGTTTTGAATGTGAGATCTGCGTCGGAGACGATCTCTTCTTCTTGAATAACGAGCTCTCCAGCTCCTTTTTGCATCGAGCGGGCAATTTGACAGCGCATGCAGTTGCAATGTTCTTCAGCTTTGGGGAGGGCTTCTTTGTCTTGTACCCCCATCGCACGAGTAATTTCTGAGATTTTTTCAAGGACCTCTTGGGGAAGGTCTGGGTGATTTGCTTGTTCTGGGTCATGGTGTAATAGAGAGGGAAATCCCTCTAGCTCGGCAATTTGGGAGGGAAGCGGAAGTTTAATCACAAACTGCTCTCCGATAGAAGGGAATTTAGGAGAAGATTTTGTTTGCGCCACTTTCTCTTCAAGTTCTAGGTAATGAGCGTGAGCGGTGAAAATCGGCTTGATTAATTGGGGATCCAAATGGGGCACTTCGATTTTAGCGCCACTGAGTAGTGTGACAATTAAAACATCTCCTGCAGCGTGGGGCTCAAGATGTAAAGAGGCGATATTTTTCCAAGAGGTGGAGATGTAAGGGGGGATGCTGAGGATTTTATGGTTGATATTCATTGTAAGAACTCCTTTTAAAAGGTTAGGTGGTTCGACATCTCTAATCCTATCACAAAAGATAAAATCGGAGCAATCAAAATTTAGCACTTGTTTAGCGAGACTGCTTAAATAATACTGCAACTCATTGATTATAAGAGCTGTAAATAATTTTGTTGAGACTAGATCTCACTCAAGATATGCTCCGAAATTGGCGTGTAAAAAAAAGTCTACTTGAAATTATTTTTACGGAGATAGCGGAATGGCGAGAAAAACCTTTGTGATCGATACAAACGTGTTACTACACGACCCTGAGGCGATCAGCAAATTTCGAGATAATGATGTGATTATCCCCTTGAGTGTCTTAGAAGAGCTCGATGGATTGAAGAGATTGTCTGATGAATTGGGAAAAAATGCGCGCCATGTCTTGCGATTTATCGATAGTTTAAAGGAAAGAAATACGGGGAATTTACACGAAGGGGTCAAGATCGAAAATGGGATTGTCGTAAAGATTTTTGTCGATGTGCAGCCAGGAGATAAGACGACGTTTCCTCTCTCAGCAGAGAGGCATGCGAACAAGATTCTTTTAGTGGCCTATAAATTGCGCAAACAAGAGGGTCCTGTTGTCATCGTTTCTAAAGATTTCGTCGTGCGAGTGAAAGCAGAGGCAATCGGTCTTGAGGCAGAAGATTACGAGAATTTAAAATTTGCTTACAATAGTATGTACCGCGGGTACAGGAAGCTCGAAGTACAAAAAACGCAGATCGATCTCTTTTTTAAAGAAGGGTTTTTATCGCTAGACATTCCCGATCTCCTCCCCAACGAATACTGTCTATTGACCTCTGCTGAAAACTCTTCGGCCGTCGCCAAATTCAATCCTCGAACAAAAAGATTGGAGTCTCTTCTGAAGTTGCCCAAAGATTTATGGGGAATTCAACCTTTAAATGTGGAGCAGAAGTGTGCACTTGACCTCTTGTTACGAGACGATGTGAAACTCGTAACGATGATCGGTCCTGCGGGAACGGGAAAGACCCTCCTTGCCCTTGCTGCTGGCTTGCGAAAAGTGTTTGATGAGGGGGTTTATTCTCGCATCCTCGTGAGCCGCCCCATCATGCCGCTTGGTAAAGATATTGGCTATCTTCCAGGAACAAAGGAGGAAAAACTCTTTCACTGGATGCAGCCGATTTACGATAACTTGGAATTCTTGTGTCAGTCGAGTAGTGGAGAGGGGAATGGTCCTGAGACGCAAAAGTGGGTAATGGAGAGTAAGAAAATCGAGATGGAAGCGGTCACCTACATCCGAGGGCGCTCTTTACCTAAAATGTACATGATCATCGACGAGGCGCAAAATTTGACGCCCCACGAAGTGAAAACGATCATTTCAAGAGCGGGTAAAGGGACTAAAGTGATTCTTACAGGGGATGCGACCCAAATTGACAACCCTTATCTGGATCAAGATTCCAATGCCCTCACCTACACGGTAGGCCGATTTCAGCAGTATCCCCTTTATGGGCATATCTTCTTAGATCGCACCGAGCGTTCAGAGCTCGCAGCATTAGCTGCCGAGATCTTGTGATAGAGAGAGGCCTTTGCAATTTCTAGGGCGCGGTAGAGCTGCTCTACGAGGATGAGGCGGGAGAGTTGGTGGGTAAAGGTCATCTTTGAAAGG
>JAHFTN010000027.1 GCA_023269365.1 Chlamydiota bacterium
TGCCACCGTGTGGTTGGGGCTTCCCATCGAGGCAGGGACTTTATTTTTCCTATCCCCTGCCTCTGTTTCTATCTTGGGACATGAAAGACATATTAAAGCCATCACACTCTGGAATAGCACCTTTCATCTTCACCAATAAAAAGCGCTAGAAAACAACACGCTAAATCAGCATACTAAAAATAGTACTCAGATTTTGAGAATTTATGTCGATTGCCTGGATATTTTTATTGTTGGCGGGGTTCTTCGAGATCTGCTTTACGATTTCTCTGAAATTTAGCCAAGGATTCTCAAAACTCGTCCCTAGCATCATCACCGTTGTTTTTATTGTCTTGAGCTTCTTTGCCGTCTCTCAAGCGATGAAAAGCATTCCCATCGGAACTGCCTATGCGGTATGGGCAGGGATCGGCGCTGCGGGCACCGTTGTCTGCGGCATCCTCTTTTTTGGCGACTCTTACCACATCATTCGACTCATTTCGATCTTTCTCATTATTATCGGTATCATCGGCCTCAAACTTGCCCACGTCGATTAAAAAATAAAGCTTTGTTTGTGTATAATTCACTGAAGCATATCGAGATTCAACCTGTGCCAATGTAATCGCTCGTCATGCTGACAAAAAATAGCCCAGAGTGCCTGCGTTCTCTCTTCATGATACCGCAAAACATCCCGATAGTACGGTACTTGCATTTGGGACACGGGCACATTGAGCAAACTACATACAAAACCGTGAATTTTCGGACATTCTAACCAGTGATATTGATACGCCTTCAGAACCGCTGTTTGTGCTTTCAGCTCCCATAGATACGCTGCATGTGCATACATTAGTGCATGATTTCTGTCTAGGCAGTGGTACTGTCTGCCCAGAAATTCTTGTGCCTTGCATTGCGAAAGTAGAGCCTCCTTCATAAATTCTTGTTCTGGCTGCCATAGTACCTGTCCAAATACAGATGCTGTCTTCTGGTCTTCTTGCTCCCTACTCAACGGAAATTGAACACAACCCAACCTAGGATCTCCTAAAACGGGTCGGTACTCCGGCGAATTATCCAAAATATAGTCCCATCTCTTCAGCTGCTCTAGTGGCGTCATATTTCCTCAAAAATTTGTATGCGTTCAGTCAGTACTAATTCGTATGCGTGAGCGGGCCCGATTGGATTCGACGGGGGCTCTTGGTGCTGATATACCCAAATTACCTCAAAATTTGGTTTTCCTCAGCGGCTAACGACGCTGAGGAAAACCAAATTTTGAGGTTGTTTGGGGATAGATCAAACAGCCACCTCTTCTTTACGAAAACATTCTTTTAAAAAGAGTGTACATATCTATACGAAATTTTTCTAGCGGAAATTACTGCAAAACTCGCTTTGCGGGTCAAAAAGCAATGATTTTAGCGCAGATTCGAATTTTAGAGGAACTGCATAACCTGTTGGGCCTTAGGGGTTCTGTTAAAATTCGAACCTGCGCTAAAAGGGCGCTTTTAGACCTCAAATGGAGTTTTGCCATTCCCTCAGTTAAGAAGGATTAGACTGGACTTGTATCCATTGGAGGAGGCAAGTCCAGTATAGAAGATGGGTTATGGGTTTCTAATAAGGAAGAAAGACGCTGCTATTAAAAATATAATCCACGATGTATTTTTGGTCTTCTGGAGAGATTTGTGCCTGATCTGAAGAGACGGCAGCGTTAATCCTTTCGATAAATTCAGGCCTTTGCTTCTCAAAGGCTGTGTATAAGCGGTCTACCGCTTGGACTACAGAGTCTTCACTATAAGCCTCTTTTAATAGAGCAAAAAACCAACGCCCCGAAATGGGCTTCAGCTGATTCACTCCCGAGTTTTGGATGTGATTCACTCTCTCTACAACTTCGTTATGATTAATTGCTTCTACCATAAAAACCTCTAATTATTATTTATATTATTATACCCTGAAAACTGTATCGATAATATAATTATAACAAAAATCTTTATATCGCCGCAATAAAATTTAAATAAATTATTTTATGGATGACTTAATAATGTAACATACTTATAATCAATAAGATGCGATTAAATAGAAATGTTATCTTACAGAAACATCTTCCATTTGCAGAATGCAACTAATTTATAATAAACAGAATATATACCCAAACAACTTCAAAATTTGGTTTTTGCCAAGGAGTCGCCCTGAATTTGGGCCAGGCGAAGCCGGCCACGAAGCAGCTCCACTTGGAATTTGTTGGGTGATGCAGGGGGGCTTAAATTCAGTGGCTAACGACGCTGAGGAAAGTCAACGTTTGAAGTTGTTTGGGTATATCATATTATAGAAGAAGATTTGAGATTTTTCTTAAGAGCCCGAAGGGCGGGCTCGATCTCTCTGCGCGTCTTTTCATCGATCCTGTCAATGAAAAGGGTGCCATTGATGTGGTCGTTTTCGTGCATACGCACGCGGGCGTTATACCCTTCTAACTCTTCTCTAAAGAGATTCCCCTCTAGGTCGGTAGCTTCGATGGTGATGCGCACAGGGCGAGTCACGAAACATTTGATGCCCGGGACCGAAAGACACCCCTCTTCCTCCTCGACCATCTCAGCACTAGGAGAAAAGAGTTTTGGGTTGATAAAGACATGGGGTTCAGAAAGGGTCAGTTTCCCTTCAGCATCGGGGATGTAATTGCGCAGCACGAAGAGGCGCAGCTCTTTTCCCACCTGAGGCGCTGCGAGGCCAATCCCATTGGATTTGTCCATCGTTTCAATCATGTCAGAAGCGAGCTTGCGAATCTCGTCTGTGATCTTTTCCACAGACTTACATTTCTTCCTTAAAATGGGATGGCCATAGAAGTAGATTTGCAATAACACAACTACTCCTGAAGATCTTCGATAGAGACCGGGACAGAGGATGTGCGGCTAGAACTCATCCCACTTGTCCAAAGGGAAAGAAGGACACAAGAGATCATGAAAATTACTGCCAAATAAGCGGTAAACTTTTTTAGCACAGCTGCTGTCGAGGTTCCAAATACAGAATCTCCAGGGTCGCCTCCAAAAGAAGCGCCGAGCCCCAAACTCTTGCTCTCCTGAATGAGGATGACAAAGCAGAGCAGTATAGCAAGAACCACGAAGAGGATCAGGGCGGTATAAAAAATAAATGTCATGTGTCCTTCCTAAAAATGAATTAACTTGAGAAACGAGGCGGACTCTAGAGAGGCTCCCCCTACTAAAACGCCGTCGATGTTTGTCTGTGCCATCAGAGAAGCGATCGTCTCTGTATTGACAGATCCCCCATACAACAAAGGGATTTTCTCTGCAGAGTTTAACCCAAACTTCCCTTCTAGAAAAGAACGAATTAAGCGGTGCATACTCTGTGCAATGGACGGGGTTGCCGTCTTGCCCGTGCCAATGGCCCAAACCGGCTCATAAGCAATGACACATTTTAAAACTTGGGACTCATCGAGCCCCTCTAGGCAGGCTTCTAACTGGACTTTTAAGACGCCTTCATGGGACCCCTTCTCCCGCTCGTGGAGAAGCTCCCCCACACAGATCAGCGGCATTAACCCCTCTTGCAAAAGGCGATGAACTTTTCTGTTAATGAAAGAATTCGTCTCCGCAAAAAGGTAGCGCCGCTCCGAATGGCCCACGATGACAAACTCCGCTCCTGCTGCTTTCAACATACTCGAGGAAACTTCCCCTGTGAAGGCTCCTTGGTCATGGTCATGCACGTTTTGCGCTCCGATCGTAATCCCCGCCCCTTTTGCCGCTTTTACAGCAGATTCGATGGCAGTGAAGGGGGGCGCTAAAAATACCCTTCTTTTTAGAGGGGCAAGGTGGGGGCAGAGAGTTTTAATAAATGCCGCAGCCTCTTCACCCGTTTTATGCATTTTCCAATTTCCAACAATCAAAGGCGCTCGACTCATATATACCACTAAATTTGAAGAAACGGTAAGATTATAGGTTAAGGTTGAGGGCACATGCAAGAAATTTTCTCCGTTTTCACACTGACTTCTGTGATTAAAAAAAATCTTGAATTCTCCTTTTCTAAAATTCAGGTAAAAGGGGAGGTCAGCAATCTCAAGGAGCAATCCTCGGGGCACCTCTATTTTACTTTAAAAGATCCTCAAGCGCAAATTGCGGCCGTCCTCTTTAAGAATAGTGGGCTTGGCCTCTCTCGTCCTCTGAGAAACGGCGATCAGGTAGTCTTAGGCGGCGAGCTCAACGTCTACCCCCCAAGAGGCGCCTATCAGATCGTAGTGAGAAGTGTCACTTTTTTGGGACTTGGCGAACTGCTCCTTCAGCTCCATGCCCTCAAAACAAAATTAGAGCAGTTGGGGTGGTTTAGAGCGGAGGGGAAAAAGCCCCTGCCCAAATTCCCTCGCATCATCGGGATCGTCACCTCTCCCACCGGTTCTGTAATTCAAGATATTCTGCATGTCTTGCAGAGGCGCATGCAAGGGTTTCACCTCATTTTATGCCCCGTAAAGGTACAAGGAGAGGGGGCAGCAGCTGACATTGCAGATGCGATCGAAGCCTTCAATCGCTACCATTTAGCCGACGTTTTGATTGTCGGAAGAGGGGGTGGCAGCCTAGAGGATTTATGGGCATTCAATGAAGAAAAAGTCGCAGCTGCCATCCACCATTCGAAGATTCCCATCATCTCAGCAGTAGGGCATGAGACCGATATGTGTATGGCCGATTTTGTGGCAGATGTGCGCGCTCCCACCCCTTCGGCTGCTGCAGAGATTGTGGCAGGAGAAACAGCGCAGCACCTCCACTTCTTACAGCAGGCGCGCTCCAAAATACAAGGGCAGGTGTTTACTCTCTTCAACCACCACAAAAAACGACAAGAGCAGTACAAACGCCATCCCCTTCTAGCTCGTCCAGAGGTCTTGATCGAGCCTCTCACCCAATCTTTAGACGAAATAAGAGAGAACATTACATCGAGTATGCAGCGCCTCTACACAGAAAGGGGATTGCGCCTAGAGGTTGTAAAAAAGCAGATGGCGCTACTCAAACCCAGCACACATATCGCTCTAAAAAAAAACCAATTAGAGACCCTCTCCTGCGGGCTAAATACAGCCCTTCTCCAACAGATCCATTTGAGACAACATCAATTAGGGGCGCTCTCGAAAATGAGGGCGCTCTATCAGCTGATCCGCTCTTCTTTACAAAGAAAAAAAGAGGGGCTAGGACAGCTCATCTCCCATCTCAAAGGGATCGATCCAAAAAATCTTTTAACAAAGGGGTATTGCATTCTCTTTCGAGAAAATTCCCCTTCCGTTATCCTTTCCATTACAGAGATAAAAAAAGAAGAGCGGTTTCTCCTCCAGATGCACGATGGGCAAGCTGCTGTAACCTGTAACGAGGTCTTTCCATGACAACAGACACCCCACTCCAATTCGAAACAGCCTATGCGCAGCTCGAGCAGATCTTAGAAAAGATGAATTCAGGACAGGTTTCATTAGAAGACTCCCTTAAACTCTACGAAGAGGCGGATCGCCTCATCCACTGGTGCTCTACACGTCTCATAGAGGCGGAAAAGACCATTGAGGTGCTCGTGAAAAATAGAGAAGGGCAACTTCAGCTCAATACAGAAGGACGCCCTCTTTCGCAACCTTTTGCGACAGCCTCGAGCGCGCCTCTCAATAGAACCCTATCGAGTCAATCATGATCATCGCCCTCTTTCCCAATACCACGAAAAAGCAGTCTAAAAATCTTGCCATCGGCATCGTAGAATTTCTGACACTCCGCGGGATCACTGTCATTTCCGAAGAGGAGGAAGCTTCTACTCTTAACGTAAAATCGCTCTCTTCTGTAGATCCGAAGGAGATCGACTTGATGATCTCGATGGGAGGAGATGGGACGATGCTCAAGCTGGCTCACAAGTACTCCCACCTCGATGTGCCTATGTTGGGAATCAACTTAGGCCACCTAGGCTTCATGGCCGATGTACCTATCTCCGATATCTATCCCAGCTTACAAGACCTGATCGACGGCTCCTATCGGGTCCATGAACGGGTCGTGATCCAAGGGGAAGCTCTTCACTCAGAACACTGCTTTGCCATCAATGATATCGTCGTACACCGCGCTAAAAACCCAAGCCTCGTGGAGATCGCCATCCATATCGACGGCACCTATCTCAACACCTTCGAGGCCGACGGAATCATCATCGCTACCCCAAACGGATCGACTGCCTATTCCCTGGCAGCTGGCGGTCCCATCATCAGTCCCGATTTAGAAGCGCTTGTGCTCACGCCCATCTCCCCCCACACCATCTCCAACCGTCCGATCGTCTTAACTGCTAACCAAGAGATCCAGATCCAGTACTTAAGCGACTACGATCCTGTCGAGGTGCGCGCCGATGGACTTACAAGTCACGAGCTGCAAACAGGCGATGTGTTTAGAATCACAAGACGTCCCCAAAATTTTAAACTCATCAGTTTAAAAAGAAGGGACTATTTCTCAACGCTGCGCACGAAACTGGGCTGGTCGGGCAAGCTGAGGTAAGAGGAGTTTGAACCAGGCGGTATAGATCTCGGGGTGTTGAATAAGGTCTTTTTTTAAAGCGTCAAACTCGACCCATTTTGCACTCGCCACTTCTTCGGGATTCGGTAAAGGCTCCCCCTCAAACTCTCCTGCAAATACATGGTCGAACTCATGTTCGATAAGTCCAGAAGAAAGTTCTGCTCTGTAGATAAATTCGAGCTGTTTGTGAAGAGTGCAACGGATCCCCATCTCCTCTTTTAGCCGCCTATGGGCTGCTTCTAATACAGGTTCATGGGGCCTCGGGTGACTACAGCATGTGTTTGTCCACAACCCCCCAGAATGGTACTTGGAAAAAGCCCTTTGCTGAAGCAGCATCTCCCCTTTCTTGTTGAAAAGAACGATAGAAAAAGCGCGGTGTAGATCCCCCTCTTGGTGGGCGCGCAACTTTTCTTTAACCCCTATTTCCCGATCTAGTGTGTCGACCAAAACGACGAGCTCTTCCCTATGCATCTCCCCTCTTTCTTAGGATATAAGGGTAACGCACTTTGAAAAATTTTGCATCGATTAGAAATAAATCTATTTAGTCTTTGGAATGGCTTGCAAAATTCCAGGGTAGTCCTTACAATGCCTCCCGTGAACTTATCCGCAAAGTCAAGTGCTCTGATTTTTAAAGGATTTTTCTTGCCAAGTTTCCGAGCTGCTTCGCAGGACATACTTGAATATGTAGGCCAAGAAGCAGCTTGGGAACCTGCTGGAAAAGACTTAAAAAGCAGAGTACTCGACTTTGCGGATAGGTTCATTCCACCTCGGCTAAAACACTCTATGCTAAAAACTCTGTTATTCCCTGTGAAACGCGTAGAGTGGCTCAGTTTCAGCCTCATGTTCTTGATTGTTTCCTTGATTAACGTGAATTTTAGCATCCTGCGCAGCATGCGCAACGCCCTTGTCGTTGCCGACACAGGAGGCTCTGCCGCCTTTATCCCCTACTTCGAGCTCTTCGGGACCTTTCCCGCATCGATCCTCCTCACGTGGGGGATCTCGAGGTTGATGCGTTTTTTCTCGATGCGCTTTATCTTTTCGACGATGATGCTTTTTTTCTTGAGTTTCTTTGTCGTCTTCGCCTTTTGGATCTATCCCCATAGAGATGAGATCCAGGCCCTCCTAGAGAGCCGATGGGGAGTCCTCTCCTCTTTGAATCGATTTAGGGTGATCATCACTCACTGGCCCGACATGGTATTTTATATCATGTCAGAGCTGTGGAAAGTCGCGCTCCTCTCGGTCGTCTTTTGGGGATTTCTCAATCAACACCTCGCTCTAGAACAGGCAAAACGGTTCTATCCCCCTCTACTCTTGGGGACGAGTGTGGGAACGATGCTGGCAGGGCCGATTACCGTCTTTTGCACCTCTGTCTTCAGTTGGAATGTCTTGCACCTCTCCTCACAGCGCTGGCAACATTCCCTCTATTTACTTACCGCCTTTCTCCTCTCATGCGGCCTACTCACCCTTTTCCTATTTAGCTTTTTGTTTAAAAAATTAAAAACCACTCCTGTGATCTTGCCTGAATCTTGCGAGAAAAAGGAACCCTTTTCTCAACGCCTGCTCTCCCTATCTTCTAGCCTGCGCTATCTTTTCGACTCCCCTTATTTGAAAGCACTCCTTCTTATCGTTATTGCCGAATACGTCTGCTATGCTTTAGGCGAGCTCATCTTCCTAGAGACGCTTAAAACCAAGTATTCCACTCCCACAGAATACTGCCAGTACATGGGCTCTTTATCGTTTTGGATGGGGGTTTTAACAGCGGGAAGCGCTCTTTTTCTCACTCCCTACTTATTACAGACCTACAGGTGGAGCCGCACGACCCTCATTACCCCTATCATCATGGTCATCATCTCCTTTGCCTTCTTCTTCTCTATCTACTGCGCAAAAATGGGGATTTTTCCAACACTATTTCCCTTAACGCTAGCGGTGATGTTGGGCAGTCTGCATTTTTGTGTGGGAAGGGCTGCAAAATACACCCTCTTCGATGCGATCAAAGAACTCGCCTTCATCCCCCTGAATCAAGAAGGGCAAGTGAAAGGAAAACTCATCATCGATGGGATCGGCTCTCGCTTGGGAAGAGGCGCCTCTTCTGTACTCAGCATTCCCCTTTTTCTTTTGCTAGGAGGCCCGATGGAAAGCGCTCTTTTCATCGGCATTTTGGCCACCTTGTTTGCAGCGCTGTCTATCTTTGCTGGAAAGCAGATCGGCGCTGAGCTCGACAAATCCCACTACTGAGGGAATTGCATTAACCAGTGAAAGCCTCTCTTCATTTGTGTATAAAACGCAGATAAAATATATTGCGAAAAGATGCGTTTTTAGGTTTATGGAGAGGCAATGGCTAAATTTAGAGAAGAGCGAGATAGCATGGGGACGATTAAAGTCCCCAAAGACCGTTTATGGGGAGCCCAAACCCAGCGCTCAATAAAATATTTTCGCATTGGCACCGACCTCATGCCACGAGAGATGATTCCCGCCTACGCGATAGAAAAAAAGGCGTGTGCCCTTGTGAATTATGCCCAAGGGGACCTTTCTAAAGAGAAAAAAGATCTCATCGTCAAGGTATGCGATGAGATCTTAAGCGGAAAACTCAACGACCATTTCCCTCTTAACGTATGGATGACGGGCAGCGGAACGCAGTTTAACATGAATATTAACGAGGTGGTTTCCAACCGCTGCTCCCAGCTCAGAAACAGCGCACTTGGCAGCAAAAAACCGGTTCATCCCAATGATGATGTCAATATGTCCCAATCCTCTAACGATTCTTTTCCCACCGTAATGCACATGGCAGTCGTTTTCGAGATGCACACCCAGCTGATCCCCGCTGTGGAGCATCTGAAGAAATCGATCCATGCCAAATCCCTCGCCTGGAAGTCGATTGTGAAATTGGGAAGGACCCATCTTCAAGATGCGACCCCTCTTACACTGGGACAAGAGTTCTCTGGCTACGCTAGCTACCTCGAAAACGATCTTGAAAGGATTAAAGAAACTCTCAAGGGGGTTTATGCCCTAACGCTGGGGGGGACTGCGATCGGGACGGGGATCAACACGCGCAAAGGATTTGACAAAGCCGTCGTAACCCAAATTGCAAAACTCACAAAATTTCCTTTCGTCGTAGTGAAAAATAAATTTGCAGCCCAAGGCGCCCATAGTGCCCTTGTCCACCTCAGCGGTTCTCTTAAGGCTTTAGCCACATCGCTATTTAAAATAGCAAGTGACATCCGCCTCCTCTCCTGTGGGCCTAGAGCGGGAATTTCTGAGCTAATCCTTCCTTCTAATGAACCGGGGTCATCCATCATGCCAGGAAAAGTCAACCCTACCCAATGTGAAGCTTTGACGATGGTTGCCCTCCAAGTCATTGCCAACGACCTTGCCGTCTCTTTGGGCAGTGCTAGCGGCGATCTCGAGATGAATGTCTACAAGCCCCTGATCATTAGTAACCTTTTGCAATCGATCCGCCTGCTCAGCGACGGATGTAGACACTTTGACAAGTACCTCATCCAGGGGATAAAGCCTAACTTAAAAAAAATTAAAGCCGATTTAAATAAGTCCCTAATGTTGGTTACAGCTCTGACCCCTCTTATCGGTTATGATAAAGCCTCAGCCCTTGCTCACTATGCGATGGAGAAAGATTTAAGCTTGAAGGAAGCGGCCCTCACGTTGGGCTATATCACAGAAAAAGAGTTCGATAAGTATATCGATCCCCTGAAAATGTGCTCCCCCTCATGAACTTAAACTTCAGCTGCGCCGAGTATAACAGGCCCTGAAAAGAGACCCCCTTTGCACTGGACTTGTGACCATTGATGGAGACAAGTCCAGCTGCAGAAGAAACTACCCTTTTTTCTTCTTGATGTAGGCGACCACATCTCCTACTGTCTTGAGTTTTTCTGCTTCTTCTTCAGAGATTTCAAAGCCGAATCGCTCTTCAAACGTCATAATGAGCTCGGTGAGATCCAGAGAATCTGCATTTAAATCTTCTACAAAAGATTTGTTAAGAGCGACATCATTTGCATCGACACCGAGTTGTTCTACCACGATGTCAATGACTTCTTTTTCTATGGCCATAGTCATTCCTTTTTCCTTTAATTTTAAGCCATTACCATGCCACCATCTACTGTGAGCACCTGCCCTGTCATATAATCAGACAGAGAGCTCGCTAGAAATAGAGCGACATTGGCAATATCTTGCGCTTTCCCCAACCTTCCCATGGGGATCTTCTTGAGAAGTCCTTCCTTTTGAGAATCTGTTAATGCATCCGTCATGCGCGTGATAATAAACCCTGGGGCGATGCAATTGACACCAATCCCTCGAGTTGCAACTTCCTGGGCCAGCGCCTTCGTGAAGCCGATCATCCCCGCCTTAGAGGCTGCGTAATTCGTCTGTCCTGCATTTCCCATCTGTCCCACGACAGAAGAAATATTTATAATCTTGCCCGCCTTGGCTTTGATCATAGGGCGAATCAGGCACTGACACAGATTATACACAGATTTCAAATTCACATCAATGACGAGATCCCAATCTTCTTCTGTCATGCGCATCAGTAGCCCATCGCGGGTGATCCCCGCATTGTTGACAAGAACATCGATCTGCCCAAATGAAGAGATCAATCCCTCAAGCGCCTTTTCTACAGCTACCTTATTCGACACATCGACAACAAAAGAAATAAATTGTTGATCGGGTCTCAAAGCTTTAAGATCAACTAAAACTTGGGCGGCCCTCTCTTCACTCGTCCCAAAGATGGCGACATCAGCCCCTTCTTCTGCGAATTTAAAGGCGATCTCCCTTCCAATCCCCGCCGTTCCTCCTGTGATGAGTGCCTTTTTTCCTTTTAGCAGTTGCATAGCGCCTCGATATCTGTAATTTTTTCAATGCTGTAGGTCGGATGGGTAAGCCCGATCCTCTTATTCATCCCACTTAACGTCTTGCCAGGGCCCATTTCTATGTAGGCGGTGATCCCCTCTTTTTCCATGGCCAAAATCCCCTTCTCCCAACGTACGGGGGACACGACTTGGTCAATGAGGTTCTGCTTGAGGGCAGCACTCGAGTGCACAAAGTCACCCGGCACATTCATGACCACTTGAATCGAGCTCTCTTGAAAAGGGGTCAATTCTATTTTTAAACGCAACGCCTCTTGGGCAGAGCGCATGAGGCCGCTATGAAACGCTCCGGACACATCGAGAGGAAGGATCCGCTTAGCCCCTTGCTGCTTGAGGGGCTCTTGCGCAATTGCTAATGCCTCTAAAGACCCCGCAATCACGATTTGCCCAGGGCAATTGATATTGGCAAGCCAAAGAGGATGGGGAGGGTTAAGAGTGTTCACGACGGAGAGCACCTTCTCTTCTGTTAACCCCAAGACGACCTGCATCGATCCTCTAACTTCCTCACATGCCTTATGCATCGCTTCTGCCCTTATCCTAACAAGGTCGAGCCCTGCTGTAAAAGGAAGGCGCCTGGCTGCTGTGAGTGCTGTATATTCTCCTAAACTCAACCCCGCACACACAACCGGGACCAAATGAGGAAACCGCTCTTGAATCGTGCGCAAGATCGCAATGCTCGTAATATAAATGGCGATTTGACTGTTTTTGGTTAGCGTAAGCTCTTCAGACGGGCCCTCAAAGATGAGTTTAGAGAAGGGGCACTGTAAAAATGCATCCGCTTCTTCAAAGACGCGCCTTGCTACTGTAAACTGCTCATAAAAATCTTTGCCCATCCCGGGGATTTGCGCTCCCTGACCTGGGAATAGGAAGGCTAAATTCTTACCCATTAAGGCTCCCCAGAAATTTTTGTTAGGATAGAAGCTCCCCAGGTGAGCCCCGAGCCAAAGGCGACGAGGAGAAGGTTTTCTTTGTCCTTTAATTGCCCCAGCTTTACTAGTTCGTCTAAAGCGATACCCAAAGAGGATGCCGAAGTGTTTCCATATTTGTGAATCGTCAAATAGACCCGCTCCATCGCCACACCAAACCGCTTTGCAATTGCCTCAATAATCCTGACATTCGCTTGATGGGGCACGATCCAGCTGATTGCCGACTCATCAAGGCCTACCCGCTCGAGCGATTGTTTCGCCGCCATCTCCATCCGTCTCACTGCATGCTTATAGGTCTCTTTTCCTCCCATCTGGAGGTAATGCATCCCCTTTGCCACTGTTTCAGAAGAGGAAGGATTCCTCGAGCCCCCGGCAGGGAGGATTAATAATTCTGCCAAATCCCCATCCGCCCCTAAACACACATCTTGGATAAGAAGGCCCGGGCCCTTACTACTGACAACGCAAGCTGACGCCCCATCGCCAAAGAGCACACACGTCGTCCTGTCTTTGTAGTCTACGATCGCAGAGAGCTTCTCAGAAGCGACAATTAGAATTTGATTATATCTACCCGATTCAATGAAAGCCTGGGCTTGGGATAAAGCATAGATATACCCCGTACATGCTGCCTGAATGTCTAAAGCCGCCGCATTCACAGCCTTTAATTTAGCCTGGATAAGGCATGCCGTGCTGGGGAACATATAGTCCGGTGTCAATGTTGCGACCAAAATCAGATCGATCTCTTCTGCCTTGACCCCCGCAGATTCCATCGCCTTGAGAGCAGCCAGATGCCCCATGTCGGAGGTGAACTCATCCTCACGGGCAATCCGCCGCTCTTTCATACCGGTGCGGCTCCAGATCCACTCATCTGAAGTGTCCACCAACTTCGCGAGATCTTCATTGGACAAAACCCTCTCCGGCAGGTAGGAGCCCGTCCCCGTAATCCGCGCTCGAATTCGTTTCTGCATAAAAATAAAATTTAAGTTATGTGACTAGAGAGGATTTTAGCCTATCTCCTCTAAAAAGGGAAAGGGTTTTCTGCTGTTTTGTAAAAAAATAATGTAATGGATTAAAACCCGCTTTTTAATGTACAATACATCCTTTTATTTAAAGGAGGATATAGTGACAACTGGTATTACAAAAGAGAATCCTGTAATTGTTTTTCCTGGGGAATATCATCTCCTTCTAGGAGGAACTATGCAGACTCCCACTCCAAAACATTCCCACGCTGTAGCATTTCTTTGTGAGCACTCAGCCGCGTTAGCCAATATTGATGCTTACACCGATGTGGCCAGTGTATTTGTAAAAATTTTAGAAGAATTTAAGTCAATGCATGAGCCAAGGTCCAGGGGGAGCGCATCAAATAACTGACTAATCTGACCCCCTATATCCCCCCACATATCCTCACTGCTTGACCTTATAGTAAAAAATTCAGCACTATAGACGGATTTTTACCAAGGCCGTAT
>JAHFTN010000119.1 GCA_023269365.1 Chlamydiota bacterium
TTTGTGTATAAAGCCAATAGAGCCAGGAGGCTTTAGAGACGCGAACTTGCCGCCCTCCAATGGCTAAAGTCCAGTTTTAGACCCCAAATGGGGTTTTGCAATTCTCTCTTGATATAGACAAAATTGCCGCGTAGGGTTCATTATGGTCCGTTAAGAGTCTGTCGTTGGATTTGGCTCAAGTGTTTTTTGCGCCTTTTGCGCAGGGCTTTATACTCGGCGCAAAATCCATCAAAAATCAATTGAGCCAAATTCAACGACAGACTCTAAGTTACGAGGCTATACCATGGAATCCTTTGACGCATTGATGCAGATCGCAGACAGGTTGCTAGCTCCCGATGGGTGTCCTTGGGATCAGAAGCAGACCTTTACTAGCTTGCAGCCCTATGTCTTAGAAGAGGCGCATGAGGTCATAGAAGCTGTCGATTTAAACGATCCGGATAAGATCGTCGAAGAGTTAGGAGATCTTTTGTATCTCGTCATTTTTTATGGAAAATTAGGGGAAAAAAAAGGGGCCTTTTTTCTCTCCGATATCATCGAGGCTATCCGAGAGAAGCTGGTTCGTCGCCACCCCCACATTTTCGGGGATGTGAAGGTGCAAGATGCCGATGAGGTCAAGCGCAATTGGGAAAAGATCAAAGCCCAAGAAAAGCCGCCTGCCTCTAGCGTCCTCGAGGGGATCCCTCCTACCCTTCCCAGCGTCATCAGAGCTCAGAAGGGGATCCAGAGAATGAATAGAGCTCTTCCTGGGCTCTTTGCTAAACCACAAGGGCCTCTTCTAACGGAAGAAGAAATTGGAGAAAAACTTTTTCACCTCATTCTCTTAGCGGAAGAGAGTGGGGTAGACGCAGAGAGCGCACTAAGGCGCTCTCTTCTGAAACAAGAAAGCACCTTCCGGCAAGAGGAGAAGAAGGGGGCTACCGCTTCTTCCTGAATGCGTTAATGAGGAAATCCACGTTAAAACCAATGAAAAATGGGAATTAAATTCAGTGGCTGACCTTGCGCCGGCAAAAACCCCTTCTTGAGGTTGTTTGTGTATAGACTTAAGTGTAGAGGATCTGTGACAAAATATTCTTCACAAATTTTTCTTATTTTAGACATCGTCGCCCGTTTTCCTAACGGGGCCGCCGTGGAAGAGGTCCTTCTTGGCTTAGATTCCCCTCCTCCTCGCCGCACACTGCAATACCGATTAGTTAGTGGTCAGTTGCGCCGAGTATAGATCCCAGGTAAAGGGGGTAGTTGTAAATTTTCCCATCGTGTTTAAGGTTCATAAGAGAGAGGCGAAGGAGTTTGTCTGGAGTGTATTTTTCTCCGTACACTAGGAGGCTTTTCTTTTTTTGGCTACTTCCCGCTTTGACCTCGACGGGATAAATTCCAGATTCTGTTTCAATGAGGAAATCCACTTCTGCTGACCCTTCGCTTGTCCAGTAGTATAGAGGCAAATTTTTAGCTGCAATCAACTCCTGTGCCACGTAGTTTTCTGTCAAGGAGCCTTTAAACTCTGTGAAGAGAAGATCTCCTTCAATGAGAGCTCTCATGGACAAATGGCTCTGTGCTCCCAATAATCCTACGTCGAGTAAAAAAATTTTAAAGGCCTGTGTTTCTGCATAGGCGCTTAAAGGGCACTTGGGAGTTTCTACTAAATGACTGAGGTGGATGAGCCCTGCGCTCTCGAGCCATCGAATGGCTGCTTCATAGTCTCGCCCTCTTGCGCTTTTGCGAATGGCTGCGAAGATAAATTTTTTGTTCTCCTTGGCCAATTGGCGGTGTACCTGTTTCCACACAGTGATAATATTCATCACCTCTGAAGGAGGAGCATGCTTTGAAAAATCCCTCTCGTAAGCGTTCAAGATCTCCAGCTGAATTTCTCGTACAACTTTGAAATCTTCCTGTTTAATGTATGCAGCTACGACCTCGGGCATCCCCCCAGTGAATAGGTAGATTTTTAAGAACTCGATCATTTTGCTGTGGAGGGGATCGGGTAAAGGCTCAAAAGAGGGATATTCCTCTAGAAAAATTCTTGCCCTCTCTTGTTGGATTGCGGAGAGAAACTCGAAAAAATTTAAGGGGTATAAATGCAAGAAGTTGACTTTCCCGACAGGGAAGCCCTCCTCTTTTGCGATTTTCACCCCCAAAAGAGAGCCTGCAGAAGCGACGTGATACTGGCTAGCTTCTTCGCAAAAATACTTCAGGCTGTTAAGGGCTTTGGGACATTCTTGAATTTCATCAAAAATAAGCAGGGTGTTTTCAGGTTCAATCTTTGTTTCTGTGTGAATCTCTAAGATTTTGATGAGCTTGTGTGGATCGAGCGTGTCTTGAAAATAGCGGGCTAAGGCTTCCTCTTTTTCAAAGTTTAGGTAGACGGTATTTTTGTAGGAGGTAACTCCAAATTCTTTCAAAGAATGGGTCTTTCCCACCTGCCTCGCTCCGTTTAGGATGAGGGGCTTTCGTCTCAGGGACTTTTTCCACTCGGTAAGGTGCTTTGCTATATCTCGTCTCATATAGTGGATCATAGCGCATAGTTGCACTTAAAACCAACGAAAAACGTGTAGCATAGCCACGTTTTTCAAATGAAAAACGTGCATTAAATTCATATCATGTTAGTAGTAAGCATGTTGCAAAATTACAACATTTCCAAAGTTTTTTTGCATTTCATCGGTTTTTAGTTAAATTAAAGTATTAATTTTTAATTTATTGAAATAAACAATTGCCACAGTGTATAATTATTTCTATAAAAACGACAAATTAAATATGAGGCAATAATAATGAACAAAATATTAAATTTAATCCAAGGGCCTACCCCTTCAGATTCTTTCGATATTAGGGTGGAGAGAGCCAAAAGAAATGAACGCCGCCCCTTGCCTCAGGATTTAATGAGCAGGGTTTTTGAATTTTTAATTGCCAATGACCCTCTTGTAGTGGGTAAAGACTTTCTTGTGGTGGACCTAGTAAACCATTTCTGGAAAGGATCGGCTGATTCAATATGGCAAGAGAGGGCTTTTAAGAATCGGATTTCGCTTATTCCTCGTGCTATTTCTTATAAAAAATACATGCATGATCTATATGCATTTGGATCTAGAGCCGCTTGGCAAAAAGCATTTCATATCGACATTGGGCCTGTTCCGAATATCCCCGATGATCTGCTGGCTAAACGGCTTGAGCCAGATCCGTGGGACAAGACCAAGACTATTGGCGAAACATCGGAGGCTGTATATATTCCTAAAAACATGACTCTACGGCTTATGGGATTGCTATTTGCAAAGCGGTTTCCTTTGACAGCCTCTGGTTACGATGACCGACGTTATACAAGGAATATTTTAGATCGGCATGGGGATGCTCCTGTTGTAACCCCTGGTTGGAGATTGCTGAGAAAAGAGGGGGTCGAGCTGCATCGTATGGATTTAAATTTCTCTTCGGTTAATTACTCTCAATCGTACGCTAGCCAGAAAAAAGCTGTAGACAAGCACAAGGACTGGATTATTGTGCCACTTATTGAGAGGGTTTGCCTGAACATGCTCATGTATCTAAACCATTCTTTATATGGGTCTGATTTCATAGAAAGCAGTTCTGGCCTCCTGTGTCCTGCAAAAGTCAGGTTATCGCGTACATCCACTCTGATTCTTGAGAGGAGCGGTCGTGCTTGGCCAACGTTTGTCTATTGGGAAAATTTGGTTCCTCTTCTATCATTTGGAATAATGTTTAACGAGGAAAGTATACTTCCAGAATTCTTTTGCAACCTCCTTTCATCATACTACATAGGAGTTGCAGTAGGAATACACCCCAAAAGTTCTTAAAGGCTTATCAAGGAGCATACCATCATTGCGCTTTAACC
>JAHFTN010000028.1 GCA_023269365.1 Chlamydiota bacterium
CGTGACCTACTCTCAGCATAAAACTCTCCTTTTTTAAAAAGAAATATACAGAGGCACCCTATTTTTGGAAAGAGTTAAGAAATCACAACATCCGCTGCGCAGCGAAAACCGTAAGTGCCATCCACAACGCCTGGGTTATTGCGATGACGATGGGCACAGCGCAAGTCCTCTTTGGAGCTCTTCCAGCAGCCGCCGCGCAAGACACGGTAGACCCCTTGTGCTGGGCCCTTGGGAGAATGGGGCTCTTGCATGGAAAGGTCGTAGAAATGGTGATCATACCAATCTTGACACCACTCGTATACATTGCCTGCCATGTCAAAAAGACCCAGGGAATTGGGCTCATAGGTCATAACAGGTGTGGTGTCTGAGCTGAAAAAATTCCCTTGAGAGCGCTCCATGTGAATTCCTGTCGGGTAGATCGCGTCTTCTTTCCCTCCGTAGGCGGCAACTTCCCATTCGGCTTCTGTCGGCAAGCGTTTTCCAACCCATTTGGCATAAGCGACAGCTCCATACCAAGTCACGCCTACGACGGGATGGCGATCATAACCCGACTCGATAGAAAGCTTGCCCCCATTTCTCTTGATGCGCGCCTCTTTTAGACGAATAATGTCGCTGTTATTGCTGTCTTTCTCCCCACCCATCGCCTCTAGGAAACGAACAAATTGCTCATTGGTCACAGGATGGATATCAAGGGCAAACGATTCTAGGATGATCGAATGTCTTGGCATCTCATCTCTGCCTCCTTGTTGACTTCCACGAAGATAGGTTCCACAGGGAATCACAACCATCTCTGTCAGTAAAGGGTTAATCTCCTTCTCCTCTTTGGGCTTGGGCTTGTAGGTCGCAATCGTCGTATCGATTTGAAACACAGCAGCCGGGTCTGCATCGAACGAGGGGCGGGAGATCTCTTGAGGCTTTAAAGCGGGTTTTAAAGAAGCAAACGCCTCTTGAGGAACGAGTTCTCTTAGCTGTTGCAGTTGTGCCACCGCGGAAGAAAAAGGGATCGAGATCTCTTCGAGGGCGCATACGAGCTCGTGAGGGCGTTTTGAGGGATCTTGCTGGAGTAGGGAGAAGAGTAACCGATCCCACTGCCGCTTCAACACTAGAAGAGACTTCTTAGAAGGAGGTTCAAAATAGCCTTGCGGGAACTCAGAGGTCAATAAGTAATAGAGCAAGGTGCCAAAGGCATATGCATCGGATTGAATAGGATTTGCTAGGGGATGGTTGGAGACCTTTTGCTCGGGCGCTAAAAAGAAAAAGCTCTCACAAAAAGAGCACTGCAGCTCTGAGGCTTTTTCGACATCCCAAGGCCCTGTCGCATAACGATCTGAAGAGAACCCCGCAGAAGCCCCCAAAAGGGTACAAACCTGGTGATAAGTGCGGCTAAGGACTGCTAAAGGGCCCAACACAGAGGAGAGGCCAAAATCTGTGAAGTGAGCAAGAGAGCCAGAAGAAGTGTCTTGGATGACAATGTTTTTTAACTTAATTGTTCCATGAGCCACCGGTGTGTCTAAGTGATGAGCAAAATCGAGAGCGGAGGCCAGCTGCATAGCAATCTGAAAGATCTCCTCCTCCGTAAATGAGGTATCTTTAAGGTGTTGCCCCAAATCTTTTGCATTCGGCACAAATTCAGAAATAAGAGCGCACACACCCTCTGAAGAAAAAACGGTGTGAAGAGGCGCGATGTGAGGGTGTTTTAAAGAAGAGAGCTTTTCCACCTCTGTTTCAAAGCGCGCGACAAATAAAGCATCTCCACTCAACTCTGAAGGGAGGAGTTTTACGATATAGGGGCGTTTCAATAGGCGGTGCTCAGCTAAGAAGGTTTTCCCTAAAGAGCCCTGCCCGATCTGCTTAATTAAAATGTAATCCCCTACCTGACGCTTCATCCCATCCTCATCTTAAAAAAGCCCTAAAAACTTAGCCAGATACCAAGCGGCAACTAACACAAGTGCAGCGGCTCCCGCCCAGAGCAAGTTAGGCAACCACTTCACTCCGCCTCCCATGCTACCCCTCACTTCCAAGGTGCCAATCCCATAATTAAATTCATGCTTTTCCACGGCCATTTTAAAAGGAGCGGGATTCTCCCGAATCATCTCCTCCAGATCCACCCCTAAAAATTGCGCATATTGTCTCATAAATCCCAAGGCGTACACCCCTGAAATATAGGAGTTGATCTCCCCTTCTTCGATCGCTTCTAAATAAGAAGAGCGGATCGATGTGGAGTTCTCAATCTCTTTTAAGGAAAGACTCAATTCCTGCCGCTTCGATTTGAATATATCCCCAACTCGCTTCAATTCCTCACTCATAAATTCCCCTAAAAGTTCTCATCTCGACTTTGCACATTTTCGGCCCGAATGCATTGTCTATTTGTCCTCGAACGTTCGAGGACAAATAGACAATGCATTCGGGCCGAAAATGTGCAAAGTCGAGCTCATTTGTTCAATAAATGGATTCTAATCTTGTGTTTTTTCAAAAGCAATGCAAAAATGGTCTTCAAAGAACTGTCCTTAAAAGAGGACAGAGCAAGCTCTGTACTGGACAATTTTTTTTCTAGAGGACAAAAGCAGAAGAAAAATAACAAGATATTAAGATGGACAGGATAAAAAGCAAAAAAATAAATTTCCCCATCTTGTCCATCTTAATATCTTGTTATTTTTCTTCTCGATTTTTTTAGGAGAGAAATTTTTTCCAGTATACACAAACAACCTCAAAAATTGGGTTTCCTCAAAGAGTCGCCCTGAATTTGAGTCAGGCGCAGCCGGTCCCGAAGCAGCTCAACTTGGAATTTGTTGGGCGATGCAGGGGGACTCAAATTCAGCGGCTGACCTTGCGCCGAGGAAACCCAACTTTTGAGGTGGTTTGTGTATACAGAGCCGAGCAAGGAACTATGTATGAGCCCTCAAAAATCTAACTGCTTTGTTGCGACAATCTCTACCGAACTAGAGGCTAAGCTGCGCCAGGATCTCGAAGGGCAAGGGTTTTCTTTTGCAAAACCCGCATATACCCTGTTTTCTGCCCAAAAGCCAGGCGTTTCTTGTACTCTTTACGCTTCGGGGAAGCTGATGGTCCAGGGCAAAGCGATGGAAGAGTTTATCACCTTTTATCTCGAACCAGAAATTTTGAAGTCGGTTGCCTTTTCCTATCCGGAGACAGAGGTTAATTTGCAGTCGCACATCGGAATCGACGAGTCGGGCAAGGGGGATTTTTTCGGGCCTCTATGCATTGCAGGAGTACAGGCCAATGAAGCGCAAATTAAGACACTTCTTTCCCTCGGCGTCAGAGATAGCAAAGCGCTAACAGATAAAGTCGTTCTCCCTTTAAGCGTTAAGATTCGACAGAGTTGCCCTCACAGCTTAATCGTGCTTTTTCCACAAAAATACAATGAGCTCTATGCGAGCTTTAAGAACCTCAATAAGCTGCTCGCCTGGGGCCATGCGACAGCCATTGCAGAATTAGTTCAGAAAACGGGGTGCAAAGAGGTAATCATCGATCAGTTTGCGAGTGAAGAGGTCGTGGAAAAGGCCCTTGCAGCAAAACAACTCACAGTGCACCTCACGCAAAGACATAGAGCCGAAGCAGATCCCGTGGTCGCCGCCGCCTCGATCCTTGCAAGAGCAGCTTTCCTCTCGGGTCTTGAAAATTTGAGTGCCAAGTACCAAATCTCCCTTCCCAAAGGTGCCTCGCAGCAGATCGTGCGCATCGGGAAGCAACTCGTGGGACTCCACGGAAAAGAGATTCTATCCCAAGTCGGTAAGCTGCATTTCAAAACGACGTCAGAAATTCTTGGATAAAAATTCTTTTGTTTGCATAATCCTCTTCTTATACCCAAACAACTTCAAAAGTGGGTTTTCCTCAAGGAGTCGCCCTGAATTTGATCCAGGCGAAGCTGACATCGAAGCAGCTCAACTCGAATGAGTTGGGCGATGCAGATGGGACCAGATTCAGTGGCTGACGACGCCGAAGAGAACCCACTTTTGAAGTTGTTTGGGTATAAAAGGAGTTGCCCCGTGAAGATGCGTTACCTAGCTCCCCTGTTTTTGCTCACGACCTCGTATGAACTTGTCACCGACTACAGTTTTGTCAATAAAGACCACCCTGTGCATTTTGAAGGGGAATTTCGAGGGATTGGCAAAGCAAAATTCTATACCCACTCTGTCAAAGGCTCTCATGCTGAGTATCAAGACGCCCACGCCTTTCTCTACTATTCCCATTACTTAACGCCGGACAATGCGCTGAGCTGGAAGGTCGGCTACTCCTTTTTAGACTTCAACTGGTTGCAAAATCCCCGCTTCAAAGAGCACGATTACAACTTTGCCAATGCCTCTTTAGGGTGGATCTCGACTTCCATTACCGACTGGCGCTGGATCCTATCTGGAGGGATCTCTGTCGACGCGCAAACATGGGATGTGGGGCAATCGGGCGTCTACTACGGCCTTATGTGGGGACGTTACCACCTCTCTGATACGCTGGGGATGCACATCGGCTGGGCAGGGTATGCAGGCGTTGAGAATGGGTATCTCCTCCCTATTTTGGGGGTCGATTGGAGGGTGGGAAATCACTGGAAGATCAATGGAATCTTCCCCATTAACGTTTCCACTGAATATCTGTTCAATGATTTCTGGTCTACCGAGTTACAACTTGCAAGCTTTGGGAGACCCTACCGATTCCCCATGCGCATCCATGGAGGGAAAGAGGGATACCGCAATGGCATTTTTGAGGTCTACTCTAATGGACTTGAGTTAGACTTGAAGTTTCATACTAAACAGTGTTTTTCAGCATCGATTGGAGCGGGGTGGAATTTTGGCGGCTGGATCTTGATTAAAAACCATCACAACGAACACGGCAAATACTACAAATATGAAGGGGCCCCTTATGCTCAGGCCAAAGTGACAGGAACATTTTAGCTGAGAATGCGGCTATAGTCGAGAATACCCAATCCTACGATGCCTATTAAGGCATGGGAAACAATGGGCCCAACTAGCGATTTTTGTTTGTAGTAAAGCCACCCCCAAAATAATCCCAACGCTCCTGCAACCAAAGAGAAGGCAATGGTTTTTAGGTTGTGGAATACGGTGAAAACCAAATTCGAAATGATAATAGATAGAAGAACGCGATGAGAAGATTGAAAAAAGCGGGATAGACACCCCTGGAGCCAGCCACGTGCTAACAGTTCTTGAATGGGGACTAGAACTATATAAACACCTAAACCCACCCAATGAGCGAGATGATTTGATGTGGGCTCTACCCAAGAAAAAAAGAAGGAAGGAGTGCTCCCCACTCCAAACATCTTCAGATTCTCAAATGCCTTAAAAGAATGGATGAGCCACCATTTTAGCACGATCATCCCTACTAACCAAGGTAGTGTATAGAGAATAGCTTCTTTGGCATTCTGCTTCCAGTTCTTAAGTGTAATTCCGTAGAATTCAAAAGGATAAGGGCTATTTCTCAGCATTGAAATGGCAATAAGTCCGATGCAGACAATGACAGAAGAATCCAGGCTGTATTCCACAAAAGAAGGCAGATGCGTATTTTCAACAATCCTCATAATGTAGACAAAGATCGTGAGTAAAATGAACAGATAGACAAGGGTTCTACCCACTTCCCCATTAATACGTGTGAGGTTTAACTCTTGTTGAAGAGATTCGATCGCAAGGGTATTTGCGCTCTTAAGATTAGAGCCTAGCTGTTTTGCAAAACAGGAAGAGAGTTTGGATAAAATCTCCCCGCCGGAAGCAAGGCGAGATACCTCCTTTAAAGAAAGGGAAATAACCTCTGTCGTCTCTAGAGCTCTAATGGAAGCTTGCCTTTGACTTTCTTCTAAAAAAGAGATCTCCCCAAACCAGGTATTGGAGGAGAGGGTATTGAGGCGATAGAAAATGTCCTTATCGTCTCCCTGTTTTATGACCTCAACTGATCCTTCCTTAATGAGATAAAGAGGCCCGCCTTCTTCCCCTTCTTTTACGATAAAAGTTCCAGGGTCGTAGATTTCTACACGTAAAAGCGGCAATAAAGAGAGGAGTTCTTGCTCTGTGATCCCTTCAAATAAGGGATGGTGTTTTAAAAATTCAAGAAACTCTTTTTTCACATAACCGCACGTGTTATTTTTTCGTTACAAGTGAAAATGAGTTCACAAATTTGTTATAATAGCTCTCATCGTAATTTTGCACTTCACACTCCATGGCCATGAGGTAGAGGCTATTTTTTACCATTAGGGCTCTTCCTTTAAAGTAAACGCCCCCAGTGCGAATGAAGAAATCCAAAGCTTCATGCCCTCCTACAAGGGAAAGGTCTGCAAAAATAAGCTGGTTGTTGGGGTTGTGTGTCAAAATCCCATTCAAAAATCCCTCTAAACTCATCCGTGCATAGGTCTCATCGACAAAGTCGGGATATTGTGCGATTAAGAGCAAAAAGACGGTCTTTTGATCCACTGCGGAAATATAAGCATCATACTTTAAATCAAACCCCTCCTTGGGCATGCGCATCTTTTCTGATAGATGGTCGGGGTATTTGGGAAATTGCATACTACAAGACCCTTCCACAGACTGGAAGTCTTGCCATAGGGACTCATTTTTCTGCGGCTGAACTAGAGCTTTATTGCTATCCGCTATCTCAGATTGAAATGACATCATCAACAATGCTGTTGATAAGATCACAATCCCCTTTATCGTATCGTACACATAAATTCCCATAACACCCTCTGTTTTAATTATTAATAGTTTATTACGCCTATCCCATAAAGAGCCCATCCGATCAGCCACACGAGGGCTACGATAGAGACAAAGGGAATAATGACGTTAAAAATAGCTCTCCATAGAGAAAACCCCTGCACTTCTGCTAGTGCCGTCAGTAAAATTACAAATCCCCACACTGAAATAACAAGTTCGACCAGCATGACTAGAAATAAAAGCCCCGCCTGGATTCCCACAAACTGTGTCTGTGAAAAATCCCGATCCAAGGCCCGACTCCCAAACATTCCCAATAACAACACCCACATCGCAATGGTTACAATCGTGGGGACATTAGACCAAGCTACTGCAGCTCTTATATTTAAAAAACTTCCCCTTCCCCCAATCCATTTTCCTGTCGTGTGCAAAAGCCATGTCGAAATAGAGATCCCCAGCATCCCCAAGAAGGGGCAGATGACCAAAGAGCCGACCAAGATAGCCCATAGAGGAAGTGTGGAAGAAAAGGCAAAATTCTGAATCAAATTAAATGCTAAGGGAAGACCATAAATTGCAGACAAGAGAACAAAGGCTCGCTTGGGGTTCTCATCCACAATGGAGCGGATCGTTTCTTTGGGTTTAAACCAGATGGCAACCCATGGACTCTTTTCCCCCACCCGATTTTCCATTTTTACAGCCCCGATTTAATTGCCAACCTATGTTTTAATAATAGAAACAAACTATTAACATTTCAATATAAATTAATTTAGCAAATGAAAAATAAGAATTAATATAACAATAAAAGCGAAATGAAGTGAATTATACACAAACAACCTCAAAAGTTAGGTTTCCTCAAGGAGTCGCCCTGAATTTGAGTCAGGCGCAGCCGGTCGCGAAGCAGCTCAACTTGGAATTTGTTGGGCGATGCAGGGGGATTCAAATTCAGTGGCTAACGACGCTGAGGAAAGCCAACGTTTGAAGTTGTTTGGGTATAAGGATCCTGGAATTTAGATTCTTAGGAGGTTACCCCTTCGTCCTCATTGGTATTTTCCTCTTCATCAATGATGACATCTTCATCTGTCTCTCCTGTTCCATCCTCTTCTTCCTCAGAGTCTGGGACAGAATTTTCATTTTGTGAGGCGGGGGGCAGCGGGGGAACTGACTGGGCCGAGCCGGGGGTATCGGCATAAAGTGCGAGAGAATATCCCATCAAAAAGAGAGCAAAAATCTTAAGCATAACATCCTTAATGTAAAATGAATACGCCCCTAGTCTGCCACCTCCCCTTTTAATCTGCAATAAAAAAATCTCATTTTAAACATAGTATAAATTTATTGAAATTAATGTCGTTTTTAAATAACGTTAAGATTAATAAGAGGAATAGTCTATGACCTTAAAATTAAGAAGAATGAAAGCCTACCATCCAAGAAAACGAAGGAAAAAGGGAGATCTATATAAACAAACTCTACACGATTTGCAGCATCGACTGAGTGCAGATGTGGGGTCTTTGCTTCTTCTTGTTAAAGAAGGCTCAAAAGAGCAAATTGAAAAGGCTCACATCCAAGCCAAAACCGATTTTTTAAAAACGGCGCCCGAAATGAAGCATGTCGCTAATCTTCTAGGAGAAAGATACATAACGAGCGTATGCCAGTATTTAGATAGCATAGACAAGCTGATCCACTCCAACCTTTTTTCCCTTGATCCTGCAACGATTAATCAGTGCTATACCACGACGCAGAAGCTTGAAAGAGAGCTTTTAGCAGCTTAACCCTAAAAACGGCAGTTGAAACAACAGACTCTTCGAGAGGTCTTTGTCATGGAAGACAAAGCCCGATTCTAGAAGTTTTTGAGGGTGCACGCGTTGACTAAAGAGGATTAACTCTTTTGCCTTATCTCCTAATACACACTTGAGAAACCAAGAAGGGATCTTCCCCCATGCAGGCCTATGAAGTGCTTGGGCGAGTTGTGAAGAAAAGTCCCTCTGGGAGACGGGGCAAGGAGAAACACAGTTTACAGGGCCCCGAAGAGAGGAGGTCACCAAACAGTGTTGAATCGCGCGCACAAGGTCCTCAAGGGAGATCCAACTGATCATCTGGGTCCCTTTTCCCAAAACACCCCCTAATCCGAGACGAAATAGGGGAAGAAGCTTTGCTAAAAAGCCCCCTTCTTTTCCTAAAACAATCCCAAAGCGCATACACACGACGCGCGTTCGGCTCGATGTAGCTCGCAAAGCGGCCCCCTCCCATTGAGCGCAGAGATCTGCCAAAAACCCCGCCCCTCGGGAACTCTTTTCTGTAAGAAGCTCATCCCCTCGATCTCCATACCACCCTACGGCAGATGCGCAAAGAAAAACTTGGGGAGGGGTTTTAAGCTGTAAAATAATCTGAGAAAGAAGGTGAGTAGGCTGTAAACGACTAGAAATCAGCCTTTTTTTTTGTGACCCTGTCCACCTTTTTCCTGCGATATTCTCCCCCGCAAGATGGATGATCGCATCAAACCCCTCAAAATCTTGGATGGAATAGATCTGATGGTAAGGGTCCCAGAGAAGTGCTTTCTCTGAAGAAAGCTCCCTTTGAAGACACACAACTTCATGTCCCTCTTGCAGGAGGACTTTGTTGAGGTGAGACCCGACAAACCCAGAAGAACCGCTAAGTAAAATTCTCACAAGAAAAAAGACCAGCATTTCTGCTGGTCTCTAGAAAACTTATTTCTTGCAGGATTTAGATCCGCAGCAAAGGTGTTTTGCATGGGGGATCATACGCAGAGTCAATAACCCCGAAATCCCTATGATGGCATAAATAAAGCGGCTAATCCATGTTGTGTTGCCATTGAAAGCCCACGCAACAAAATCAAATTGGAAAAAGCCCCATAGACCCCAATTGAGCGCTCCTAACACGACTAGGATAAAAGCTAACGTATTTATACATTTCATAGTTCTACTCCTTTAATTTTAAAATTCCCTGTAATGAATGCTCACAGGAAATAAGTATCCCTAAATCGGATGGTAAAGGATCTTTCTAACGAAAGCCAGCTTTTTTTAAAAAAATATTTCGCTTTACACCCGAACTGTGTGGGAGCTATACTTTTCACCTATACAAAGGTGTGTATGGTTAAATTCGACGAGGAGGAGCTAGATAAGCTCTCCTATTTATGTCGCATCGAGTGCTCCCAAGAAGAAAAAGCGGCGCTATGTAAACACCTCTCTAACGTGCTTGAGTATATCAAGCAGTTAGAAGAGGTCAATACAGAAGGAGCCTCTCCTTGTTTTACTGTGCTCGACACTCTGACAAACGCAATGAGAGATGATGAAGTGGGAGGGTTACTCGCTCGGGATCTCTTCCTTGCTAACGCTCCCTCCCATGTTGGGGGGATGATCCGCACTCCTCCTATCCTTAAACATTTAACCTCCTAAATGTCAATGACGCATCGTTTTTCTGCCCATAAAATAAGAGAGCTTTTTTTTAAAGGCGAAATTTCTGCTGAAAAGCTAATTGAGACAATGCTCAAACGGATCGATCAGCATGAAGAGAAGGTAGGAGCATTTCTCAACTTGACAACCAAGCGAGTGAAGGAAAAGGCAAGGGAACTAGATAAAAAGCGACAAGAGGGGAAATCACTAGGAAAGCTCGCAGGGGTTCCAATTGCCATCAAAGACAATATCCATATCCAAGGGGAAATCACGAGCTGCGCCTCTAAATTTTTAAGCAATTATAAAGCGCCCTTCAGCGCAACGGTGGTCGATCTACTCGAAAAAGAAGATGCACTTCTCATAGGGAAAACCAATCTCGATGAGTTTGCCATGGGCTCTTCGACAGAAAACTCTGCTTGTCATATCACGAAAAACCCTTGGGACCTCTCCTGCCATCCTGGGGGTTCTTCTGGGGGCTCTGCAGCGGCAGTCTCTGCGCGCTTCTGCCCTATTGCTCTTGGTAGTGATACAGGAGGATCGATCCGGCAACCCGCTGCTCTTTGTGGGATTGTCGGGTTCAAGCCGACCTACGGGCGAGTCTCTCGCTATGGACTTGTCGCCTTTGGCTCCTCTTTGGATCAGATCGGTCCTCTTACGATCTCCGTTGAAGATGCCGCCCTTGTCATGGAAGTGCTGGGGCGCCACTGTATTCACGATGCGACGAGTTTAGATCTCGCTCCAGAAAAGTATGTGGACGCCTGTAAAGGCTCGATCAAGGGGATGACGATCGGAGTGCCCTGGGCTCTTCTAGAGAATTTAGATCTAGAGGTAAAAGGAGCTTTTGTAAACGCGATAGAAACATTTAAGCAGCTCGGTGCACACATCGTCGATGTCGACGTCAGTCTTGTCAAGTACTCGATTGCCATCTACTACATCTTGGCCACAGCAGAGGCCTCGACTAACTTAGCTAGATTTGATGGAATCCGCTATGGGAAACGCTCGGAAAGAGCCATCACCCTTGAAGAAGTATACAACTTTTCTAAACAAGAGGGGTTTGGAGCGGAAGTAAAAAAACGGATCTTGCTTGGGACCTATGTCCTTTCTTCTGGCTACAAAGACGCCTTTTACAAAAAAGCGCAGCGTGTGCGCACCTTGATGATTGAACAGTTTAAAGCCGCCTATCGACACTGCGAGCTCATCGCCCTTCCCACATGCCCAACCCCCGCTTTTCCGATCGGAAGCATTACCGATCCCCTGCAAATGTATTTACAAGACATCTTTACAATTTCTCCTAACCTCACAGGGGCCCCTGCTATCAGCATCCCTTCTGGTTTTAGCAAGAAAGGGCTCCCGCTCGGGCTTCAACTGATGGCGCCTCCCCTACACGATGCCAAGGTATTTCAAGCCGCCCACGCGTTCACCCAGGCTACCCCCTTCTCCCAACAGATCCCCCCTCTTTTTGACTCTGAGGTCCCTCTATGAAAGAACAGTGGCAACTAGTCATCGGCCTAGAAATCCATGTGCAACTCAATACGAAGTCTAAGCTCTTTAGTTCTGCGCCGAACCACTTTGGCGATGAACCCAACACAAACATCGGAATTGTCTGCACAGGACAGCCAGGGGCCCTTCCCATTCTTAATAGAGAAGCTGTAAAAAAGGCGGTGCAATTTGGCTGTGCTGTAAATGCCGAAATCGCTCTGCACTCTCGGTTCGATCGCAAATCCTATTTCTATCCCGATAGCCCTCGTAACTTCCAGATCACCCAGTTTGACGAGCCGATCCTCAAAGGAGGCTCTGTCACAGCAGAAGTAGAGGGGGTCACTCAACACTTTGCAATCCATCATGCCCATCTCGAAGATGATTCAGGGATGTTGAAACATTTTAGCACCTTTGCGGGAATCGATTACAATCGCGCAGGAGCTCCCCTACTAGAGATCGTCTCCGAACCCTGCATGCATTCCCCTAAAGAAGCATCGGCTTATGCAGAGGCCGTCCGCGCTCTGATGCACTATATCGACGCCTCTGATTGCAACATGGAAGAAGGCTCTTTGCGCATCGATGTGAACATCTCTGTGCGCCCGAAAGCAGAGTCGACGTTGCGACCCAAAATCGAGATTAAAAACCTCAACTCATTCCATAATATGGAGCTCGCCATCGCCTCAGAGTCCCTCCGCCAGATTCGCCTCTACGAAAGTAGCCCCCAGGAAGATCCCAAAAAGGTCCTCCCTTCGGGGACCTACCGGTTCGATCTCGACAAAAAAGAAACCGTCCTCATGCGCCAAAAGGAGGAAGCAGAAGACTACCGCTACTTCCCCGAGCCCGACCTGCCTCCTATCGTATTGAGGAAAGAAGATATCGAGGCGATTAAAGCAGCTCTGCCAGAACTTCCCCATGAACGATTCTGTCGCTATATCAAAGAGTTGCACCTCCCTGTAGAGGCCGCGACACTGCTCACGCAAGAAAGGGCCTTTGCCGATTATTTTGAAGCCGCCCTTAAGGTCTGCAACCAACCTAAAGCCGTTTGCAACTGGATCACTGTAGAGTTTGTCGGAAGGTTTAAGGAGAGCGGGATCTCTTTACTCTCATCGGGGATTGCAGCATCCCACATAGGAACCCTTGTAAAACTCATCGAATCGGGAACAATTACGGGAAAAATTGCCAAAGCTGTCGCAGATGAAATGGTTCAACACCCCGCCAAAGACCCCACCCTCATCGTCCAAGAAAACCCCGACTTCCAGCCCCTGCAAGATGCCTCTATAGAGCCTTTAGTAGATATCGTCCTTGCTGCCAATGCCGAATCGATTGCCGACTTTAAGGAGGGCAAAGGGAGAGCTTTCGACTACCTCGTCGGCCAGGTGATGAAGCAGTGCAAGGGGAAAGCCTCGCCAGCTGCTGTCAACCAACTCCTTAAGTCTAAGCTAGATAAGAAATAGTTTTGTTTTTTAAGCTGGGCTTGCCCCCAATGGATACCAGGACACCTGCAAAATCTTTCAAGACTAACCTTACAAATTTAAGAAAAATAACAAGATATTAGGATGGACAGGATGAGAAAATCGGGAAGTTTGTAACTACTCAGCTACCCCTACTAAGAGAAGAGGATCGGGCAAGGTAACGGGCACGGTAACGTTCACGAAAGAAGTGCCTTGAGTCATTTTTGTTAACATCGAGACTATGCGTATTAGTAA
>JAHFTN010000120.1 GCA_023269365.1 Chlamydiota bacterium
GAGGAGTTTTAGTTCCGATTGCAACCGGTCGCGCCTTTCCAAGGCAGCCTTGAATTCCGCATTTTCTCTTAAGTCGCCATGCGCTCTTGCGACTTCGATCTCTTTGGCATTTTCCACAGTCTCTACTGTGGCGATCTGCTGGAGTCGTTTTTGTACTTTTTCAAGCCCCTCTTGTGTTGTCCAGATGATGAAAGCCTCTGCGCTCCCGGTGGAGTCTTGTTTTTTCCTTGCCTTTACAAGCGCTGGATAGACCACTTCTGCCAAGGAGTGAAAGATCTTTTGGTCGTGGTCGCTAAAAGAGTGGCACTTGGAGGCGAGAAGAAGGCATTCTTTGACTTCCTCAACGCTCGCATTTTGGAACATCTGTCTCACGAGGGAGAACCTGTCATCAGAAAGCAGAGAATGGATCTTCTTCACACGCTCCCTCTCTTCTGCTTTATTCTCAATGTCGCTCAGCAAAATAAGCAGCCCTTCAAAAAAGCGCATTTTCCCCACCTTATCACTAAAAAGGAGGGTCTTTTGCGCTTGTAATTTTTGAAAGTACCAAAGGAAAGCTTCTGGGTGGCGTGCAGGATGCGTATAGAGATCTTGCAATTTTGATTTCACCTCATCTTCTGCTTTTGCATTGAGGAGTTCACTTAAAATATAATCTCTTAGAGCGCTTTGATCCACTTTGAAAAATAGATCTAAAAATAGAGATTTCCAGTCGCTTTTGTGGTGATGAACTTCTACGAGGATCCGCTTTTTAAAGCTGAGCACCTCAGTAGAGTCGAGCAGCTGTTGGATTGATTCACACTGTTGGACAAGGGATTGGATCTCTTTGGAGTCTTTGGAGTGATTCAGATCTTGCAAGAGGAAATGGATCTGTAGGTGTTCTGCAGGGGAGATCCCCTTGTGAGTGAGGGCTTCTGCGACTTTAGAGGATAGTGTGGCCTTGAACTCGTGGTTCTTAAGGATTTCTGGAAAGTCTCTTAAAAAGGAGTACACAGTTTGGATGAGTGTATTTGTATCCAATTTCTTTTCCAATAGCAACTTGAGCCGATCTTCATGGGAAAGTTCTTTCGATCTCAGGTGAAACGGCTCTTTGATATCCTCTGGGGTGGAGATGAGGGTGCTTTTTTTGAGCTTGTTGCGCGTATTTTGCCACCAGCGGGACCATTCCGCTGCAGGGATCACGAGCTCTGAGAGCTCTTCTTTAATTTCGGCAGCCGTTTTTGGTCCCAAATCTCTTAAGAGCTTGTGGATCACTTCGACGGGGTTTTCCCTAGCTAGCGATTCGAGCGCATCGGGAGAGCCAAAGCGCAGGGCCAAAAAATGATCTTGAGGGAGGGGAACAAGGGTTTTAAATGCGGTGGCAAAAGAGAGTTCTTTTTTGCCGGAGACATAATCAAATTCTAAAGTGAGTTGCTCTCGAATCAACGAGAGATCTAAAATTTCTCCCACTCCCCATCCCCCTGTATGAAAGACGTAATTGCCCTTTTTCATATGGGAAAGAAGCTCGTAGCTGCTGATGGCCCCTTGGAATTTCTCCTTGCCCCTTAACCCTATGAGGCGGATCTTATCATTGAAGTGGGGCTCATCGCCGTAAAGGCTTTTGAGTTCTTCAAAGGCTAGAGCAGAAAGAGAGTCGCTATTTGTTGTAGAAACATCGACGATAAGTTTAAGCACCTCGTGAGAAAGGGCCCCCTTTGGCATAGCGCGCCACAAAGGAAGAATCTTTTCCACGTGGCGCCCCACGGGATCTGCAATCGTAGACGCTTTAACTAATTTAAGAACTTGACATACCTCTTCCCCGTCTAAGTCATCGCCGGCGCAGTACTCTTCCCAGAGTTTTAGAAATGAAGGGTAGTCGTGATTGGTGATGCGAGTCTTAAAATCTTTAAGATAGCCCATGAATGGTTCCTTATTCTTTTTGACGTGGAGAGGATTCCTGCCGATTGTAGAGCTTTTCCCAATTAAACTCTAGATGGATTTTTGGTTTGACAAATCTTTAAGATTTATTGCACCCTCTCCTGCTCTATTATGGAAAAAAAGCTATGAAATTTATTGTGATGTGCGTCTGTGGAATCAGCGCCATTTCAAGACTTTTTTCAGAGGAAGAAGGGGCCTCTCTTTTTCGCGATTTAGAATTGGTTAGGCATATCGATGAAGAGTTAAAAGATACGCTTCCCCTCTTCTATAACACATCGATGATGGGAGGGTATTTTGCGATGCCCTCTGCTCGCAGCCTCCCCTCTGGGGAGCTTGGCATAGGAGCTGCTCTAGCCAAACCCTACCAGATCTATGGGGTGAATTTTCAGATGTTCGAGCGGCTCGAGTTTTCCTTGAATTACCGGGTATACACAGGGATAGAGGAAGGAAATTTTGGATGTGAGGGGTTTGGCGATGATGCCGAGCGGATAGGGAATGTTAAGCTAGGGATCTTGACAGCTCAAGACGGGTTTCCCCATCTCCCTGAAATTTCGATTGGGGTCGAAGATTTTGTGGGGACGAAGCGTTTTAATTCAAAATACATCGTCGCGACAAAGCAATTTTTCAATGCAAATCTAGAATGCACCCTCGGATTTGGAAGTGGAAGGATTAAAGGGTTATTTGGAGGGGCTGCATGGAGCCCTTGGCGCCATGCTACGCTCCCCCTTTTTAAAGACCTGACCTTCTTTTTGGAATATGACGCCACAAATTACAAAAAACATCCCCATGAGCATCCCTCAGGGCGCGTTGTCAAGTCGAGGATTAATGGGGGGCTATCCTGTCTTTTTTGGGATACACTGCAATTTTCTTTAAGCTCTCTTAGAGGAACGGAGGTTGCAGGAAGCGCATCTCTTCGCTACCCTCTGGGAACGACTGCAGGATTTTTTCCCAAAGTTGACAACGCTTCGCTTTACCAATCTCCCGTAGATACAGAGCCTCTTGGAATCGTTCGCACAGAAAAAGATTTTTCTCAAGAAATTACTTACGCTTTAAGTGAGCAAGGACTCGATCTTTACGAGGCCTTCATTGGTTACGACGGAAGGGATAAAGAGCTGTATTTGAAAATCGTCAATAACCGCTATAGGGAAGAGAGGGTGGTACGAGAGAGGATTCAGCACGTTTTAGCCGCGCTTACCCCGTCTGATATTGCCACCATTATCGTGACCGTTGAGGCAGATGCGGTCCCCTGTCAATCCTACGTGTTTCGAAGTCAGGATTTGAAAAGATGGCAGCAAGGGAAGATGAGCGACGTGGAGATCGATACCCTCTCTCCTATGAAAGAGGTGCAAAGCTTTCCCTCCGAGTACGAGTCCACAAAAATCTTCCAAAGAAGAAAGCCGATTTGGCTCTTAACGCTAAGGCCTCGCCTGCTCACTTTTTTTGGGAGTACGACAGGAAAAATTAAATACAATGTCAGCGCTTTGGCCTCTCCTGAGGGGTATTTGTTTAATCAGCTCTATTACAAACTACAGATGAGCTATTCGATTAAGTCGAGCATGCAAGGGCTCACGGGGACAGACCGACTTAACCCTTCTCGAGAGTTGATTGTGCGCTCCGATACGCTTAGATATTTGCAGACAAACTCTTTTTCTTTGGAGCAAGCGTTTTTACAGAAGAGCTGGAACTTGGGGCACGGGGTATTTTATCGATTTGCTTCTGGGTATTTTGAACCGGCCTATGGGGGCGCTGCGACAGAACTCTTGTATTACCCCGTGAACTCCTCTTGGGCCATTGGAGCTCAAATGGCGGCTGTGTTAAAGAGGCGCTATGAGGGGGTGAAATTCAGAAGAACGACATTTCAGTTA
>JAHFTN010000029.1 GCA_023269365.1 Chlamydiota bacterium
TCGAAAGCAAGTAAAGAGGGGAATTTTAGACTGAATATAGCCAGTGCCGACATGATACAATCTAAAAAGCTGATCTTGCGCTCCTGTTTAGGAGAAGTAATTTGACTAAAACTTTCTCTGGCCACGCTTCATAAATCACATCTTTGTTTTATTTAACCTAAAAACTCCATCAGCGCAGAGGAAGAGCAGAGACGCTGAGAGCGCAGAGGTTTTTTTTGGGAGGAAAGAATCCATTTTTTTCTCTGCGCTCTCAGCGTCTCTGCTCTTCCTCTGCGCTGATGGAGTTTTTAATCCCGTCTAAATGGGAAATTAGGGAAGACTCAAAATCGAGGGCATTTAAAACACTGCGGTGAATTCCATTTTTGAGTATTGTCACGTTGAAATTAATGAGAAGACCCACCTGCTTACCCGTTAGACGTAGATAGGTAAGAAGCTGTGCCTTTGATTTTCAAGTTCAAAAGCCAAACAAAGCCTATACGCAGATTCTAGAAGCCCAGGACCCAGAATCTTATGAACTTCTATAGCAGCAGCGAGGATCTTGTGCGTTAGCTCTTGGTGCTGATAGATCAAATAGCCACCTTCTCTTCACGAAAATATTCTTTTGAAAAGAGTGTACATATCTATACGAAATTTTTCTAGCGGGAATTACTGAAAGAGAGGCCTCTTGCTGGTTCCTCCCGTTTTCGTGCATAAAACATGAAAAATTTCACAGTTTTCCCTGGGAATAATGTGAGAATTTCACCGTTTTTACAGGGAATCGCATAAAGAGGGTCTAGAGGATCCTCTGAATCGGTCTCTGACGCGAAGGATTTAAGTTATAATGCGCTTATAATTAAAGCATTACGAGTTTAGTAACTTGCATTTGCAGCTCTACGATATTTAAAATATAAAAAAATAAAAAATAATTTGATTTTAAGAGAGCTGTTAATGTATAATTATATGAAACAAAACACATAACAATTAATGCAAATCAAATAAAGGAGCAAAAAAATGAGCATTCCATCACCAAGAGCTCCAGACCTCACCTGTGTCCAGACTCTGGGTCCTTCGGTTAATCCCTTTTGGGACATATATGCGTCCAGAGCTCCCATCAATACAGCGACCGACATCGTTAAATTGATTTTAAGTTATTTACCTCTTGAAGACTTAGGTCGTTCCTCTGTTACATGTCGGCAGTGGGCAGCTGGCGTATACACTTTGGTAGAAGAGGGCTACGATTTATCTAACCTTATCCGCCTTTCTAATGTCTGCAACCGCCCCATTCCTCCAGAATTTAGAGTTATAGGTCCTGCAGGATGGGAGCGATGTGGACTACCTGGCATTCCAAAATCCGTTCTCGATCTGCGGACAGCCATTCCGGGGATACTGCATCTTTTAAAGACATTGCGAGTAGAGGGAAATGCCGGGGGCACGCTATTAACAATGCCAGCAGGTTTTACTTTGAATAAGCTTATAGAGTTTATGGCAGCATTTAGAGAGACCCATGGAGAGGAGGGTTCTGCAGCGAAATTTAGATTTATAACCTCGTCTTTTATCAGAGAGTTCGGGGATGTTCCCATTAGAGGAGGAATGGCATTTATAACAAACGCTCTCCTTGAAGGAAGTCGAAATAAAACCGTCGAGCAACAAGAGGCGCTTGTAAAGGAAAATGGGTGTGTGATGCCAGATGTCTTAACAGCCGCTACCCTTGCTATGGTTACCTACATGGTGTTTCATCAGAGGTTTTTATTTGAGGACAATTTGACGAGGATCTATACGCGTTGTTCAAATAAGACTAATGACAGGAGGAAAGTTATTATTGGGGGCTTCGCCCCGGCCGGCCTCGGCGTCGACTTCAACGTCTTTGACTATGACAGCATCGGCGTCTTTGCCCTGTGGAAGTTCTTGTGGCCATTGGTACTTGGAGACTTGAGACTTGGCAATGAGCATTGATTCTCCTTGGGATTTGGATTTGGGCGGCGTCAGCCGCAAAATTTTTTTTGGAAAATCACCTACCTTTCAGTAAAACCTCTTACTCAATAGGCAGCGATCTCTTTATAGAGTACACGTTCACGAATTAATTCCTTCTTAGAGCTGCGCACAAAAAAGGGGATTGGGGAATATCTAGCCACTTGCTAGAATCCTTCCAAAAGCTTTAAGTGAGGCTGCCATGCGCAATTCGTTGGGAAATATAGATGCAAAAGAGCTGGAGCTGCCAGAAACGGCGTTCATTCGTGACATAGAGAGCAAAGTCTTTCAGTCGATCGTCCTTCAGGTGTTAAGCCGGATTGAGGGAGTAGAAACTCTAGAGGGGAATTTATTTGACAGCTTGCTAGGAGACAGCTTGGATGGGATCAAGGGGATCTCAGTTTCCCAAGATCAGAAGAGTCACAGTATCGCTGTACGCGCAGAGATTAACGTGGCGTATGGGGTGTCTATCCCGGAAAAGGCAGAAGAGATCCAAACTAAAGTGATCAAAGAGATCAGCCGTTTGACAAGTCTTCATGTCGCTTCTATCCATGTGGTTTTTAAAAATCTGATCTCTATAAAAACGGCCTCTATTGCCCAAGGGTAAGTCTTATGAGAACGGGAAACCTTTTATTTAGCGCAGCGCAAGGATTTTTTGCCTTGTGTGTATTTTTATTAGGGGTTTTTGTTGTGAGAATTGAGCATGCACCCCATCTGCGCGCTCTTATTGAAAAAACCTTTTCCTTGGCTTGGGTGGGATACCTGCTACTCGGTCTGGGGGCCGTGTTACTCGTGGGCTTTTTCTTTATGTATAAGGGATCTTATTATCGAATTACAATGGGCGCTTTCCAAGCGCTCATTGATCCGCAGCTGATCCAAACCTTAGTGGAGCGTTACTGGAAAACGGTGTTCCCTGCCCATGACAGCAGAGTGCAGGTGTTAATTTCAGGGAGGCAGACACTGGAGATTATGCTTGAACTCCCCCCCTTTTCTCTAGAGGAGCAACTTCAAATTTTAGAGAGGGCAGAAAAAGCTCTAATGCAGCTACTGCAGACGCAATTGGGCTACAACAAGCCGTTTGTTATTTCTGTATGCGCGTAGCGCAAAGAGAGCGCATCTCTAAGCAATCTTCTCACCCAACGCTTTGGAAGGAGCCTTCCTAGCCAAATAAGCCCTTGGGTGCGCCAGTCGATGATCAAGAGCTGTCTTTGCGTGCGGATCTGCTTTAAAATTAACCTTGTCGCTTTTTCGGTAGGCATAGTCATCTTATCTTTTTTCTGAGGGAAGTTCCCCGATGCGTGAGAGCGAAAGTCCGTGTCGATTTGTCCTGGGCAAGAGGTGAGGATGCGGATCCCGTAGGGTTTCATCTCTTCGTCGAGTCCCAAAGAGAAGGTGTTGAGAAAGGCTTTGGTCGCAGCATAGACACAAAATGTCGGATAGACAAAGAAGGCAGCAGCGGAGGAGATGTTGAGAATTGTTCCTGGTTTATTTTTTTCTCTCAAAGCACGGGCCCCTTCAATGGACAGCTCCATGACGGCTTGCGCATTCACTTGGAGCATCTCTTGAGAGAGGCTTGTTGAGTGGGACAAGACAGGCCCATAGAGCCCAAATCCCGCGTTGTTGATCAGAAGATCGGGTGTTTTCTCGTGGAGTAGGGGGATTAAGACTTGGCGGTCTTGTAGGCGAGATAAATCGGCAACAAGAATCTCTGTCGAAGGGGGTAACTGGCTTGCAACGTCTCTTAACTTCTCTAAATCTCTTGAGACTAGAAGAAGGGAATACCCCTCTTTTGCCAGAGCAAAGCTCAAGGCTTTTCCAAGGCCCGAAGTAGCCCCTGTAATCCATGCTAATTTTGACATAGGATATGTTTTTTTATAGCGTCGAGCAACACTTTTAGGTGTTGATCGCATGCCTGAATGCTCCCTTGGATATCTTCTATAGGGGCAGCGGAGGTGGCGGCATAAATTTTTACTTTGGGCTCGGTGCCAGAGGGGCGGATAATCAGGCGAGAGTCGTCTTCCAAGCGGAGGAGAAGCACATCGGAGATGGGGAGCTCTAAGGGGGAGGTTTTTTTTGTGGCAAGGGTTGTCTTGAGTCGTGTTTTATAGTCTTCGATATAAGATACGGATAAATCGCCCATCCTCCCTGGAGGATTAGAGCGCAGCGTATGCATGAGGGCTTGGATCCGCTCGATTCCGATCTTGCCCGGCGTGAAATCGATGGAGAGTTGTTGTTCTCTATGCACCCCATAAAGCGTGTAGATTTCGTGCAACGCATCTACTAGGGTCTTTCCTTCGAGCTTCTTTTGGGCTGCGATCGAGGCGATGAGGCAAGAGGCGATGATGGCGTCTTTGTCCCTTGCATGCGTTCCCCAAAGGCACCCATAAGACTCTTCAGCTCCAAAGACAAAGTGTTTCCCGCCTTGAGGGGTCGTTTCCCAGAGATGGATTTTTTCTCCAATGTATTTAAAACCGGTTAACACCTCGATAAGGGCAATGCCAGAGGCTGTCGCAATTTTCTTTAGGAGTTCTGTTGTTACAATGGTTGTCACAAAGGCAGCTTGTGGTGGCATCGTCTGCTTTGTAGAGAGGAAATGGGCGCAGATCGCGGCCATCTCATTGCCGTTGAGGCGAACAGAAGCGCCCTTATGTCTTGCGACAACGCCTATCCTGTCGGCGTCGGGATCGGTTGCAATGGCGATGTCAGCATCGATCCTCTCGAGCTCTTGTGTACACAACTTAAGAGTTTCTTTGTATTCGGGATTGGGAAAGACGACGGTGGGAAAATTGCCATCTATAGTGACCTGGGGTTTAACGAGGTGTAGAGTGGAAAATCCCCAATCGGCAAGCGCTCGAGGGACGAGGGTGATACCAGTCCCATGTAAACTTGTGTAGACGATTTTGAGTGCAATGGGTTTTTTTAACACCTGTAAGGGGCGAATCGCCTTGAGATACGCCTCATCTAAAGCGGCAGTAGAAGTGATCTCAATCAATGGGCTTGTGAGAGGGGCGAGCTTCACGCTAGAGAGGTCTTTAAGAGCTTCCACCTCCTCGACGATCCCCGTGTCATGGGGAGAGACGACTTGCGCTCCATCGCTCCAGTAGACTTTATAACCATTGTATTCTTTGGGGTTGTGGGATGCTGTGATCATAACAGCAGCGCTCGCTTTTTTTTCTCTACATGCAAAGGAGATGTAAGGGGTGGGGCGGAGCGCATCGAGCAAGTAGACGGTGATCCCATTGCCAGCCAACACTTGCGCTGCTTGCTGTGCGAACTCGAGCGAGTGGTGGCGCGAGTCGAATCCGATCAACACAGAGGCTTTTGTGCTCTCTTGTTGTTTAAAAATGTAATTGGCAAGGCCTTGTGTTGCAAGGCGGATGGTGTAGATGTTGAGCCTTGTCGTCCCTGCTCCCATAAGGCCGCGGAGGCCTCCTGTGCCAAAGGAGAGCTCAGCAAAAAAGGCGTCGACAAGGGCTGTGGGATCTTTTTGTAAGAGACGGACCTGTTCTTTTGTCTTTTCATCAAAAGGGCCGCTGAGCCAGTAGTCGACTCTTTTTTGAATTTCAGGATCCATAAGACTCCTCTAAGAGAGCTGTTTCTCAATCTCCTCTAGTGAGACCAAAGGGGCGTCTTTGTGGTTGATCCCTTCGCAGCGTCCAGATGTCTCTTTCCAACTTGCCACACTCTCTACATTTTCGTTCCACCAGGGGAAAGTGCGACACTGTTTGGGCCTAACTTCATAGACACTGCACCGCTTCCCTTCTAAGAAGACACAGTCGTAATTCTTTGCATCTTCTTTAAGAGAGAGGCGATCTCCCACTCTGCGAGTGTATTTTCTGATGAACTCCTCGATGGGGATTTTTAGGGCATCCGCCATCGTCTCCGCTTCTTTGATAGAGAGCCATACGTAGCCAGGAGACCCTGTGCAACACTGTCCACATCCGGTACAGCCAAAGCGCAGTCCCTCTTTGTACCAAGGTTTCATGTTTGTTACCAATGAAAAAAGGATTTAGAAAAGCTTTTCCAAGAAGAGCACCCTTCTTCTGTACTGTTTTTAAAAGCTTCCACGCTACACCCCTGAGAGGAGATCTCCACTAGATTCCAGCTGCCTTCTTTTTTAGAAGAGGTGGAGCCACTATCGAGAATGATGGGTAGGGAGCTGTTGCGCAGATCCGCAATGCAGTGGCGGTGGGTGTGTCCATGCAAGAAGAGTTTAACGATAGGAGAAAATCTCTCAAGAAGGGCTCTTAGGGCTTCTTTCCTCAAGAGCTCTTTACGACTCGACTCATTGGAAAAGAAGGGGAAATGGTTCAAGAGGATGACTCTGTCTCCTTCGGGGATCTTCTTTAGAGTGCTCTCTAGTCTAGCTTCAAGTTCACTCGAAAAAAAACCTTGAGAAGAGATCAACGAGGTGGCAAGGGCCGTATCGAGGGCACATAACCACCAGTGGTTTCCGAGAGAGGTCGTCGTGATCCCCTCATTTTTCAGGGTGAATTCTGCCTTTTCTTCATAGCGGCTGGGGAAAAAATCGTAAAATACTTTGTCCCTATAAGCCGCTTTTGTGTAGTGATCGTGGTTTCCTGGCAAAGTAAAAATTTGAAATTTCTCCTCCCTCAGTCCCTCTATAAATTGCTTCGCCAAAGCAAACTCATCGGGATGGGAGGTGGAGGAGAGATCTCCTGTGATGAGAACCGTATCGACCTTGTGCTCGTGAAAGAGGGGAAAAAGAGTCGTAAGTCCTTCAGGGTCATACATAGCTTTGCGCACACAGCACACATTGAGGTTGCCGAGCCACCGCTTAGAAAAAAATTGACTCGGGCTCCATTGCAGCTTAGAGAAGTGTAAATCGGAGATGTGCGCAAAGCGAAATAAGGGTTTATGAGGTGTCTGCATGGGACCCATTCTACCCTTTTTTTCAATAAGATCCTATTTCTTTTGAGTCCCGTGGTGATTTTGGATGGTGCGCTGTGAGAGCATCTGTTTATTTAAATTTTTAATCCAGCGAGCTCCTTCCTTATGAGGAGAGGCGGGAGAGGATTCTGTCATTCTAGCAAGAGTTTGTCCAGGAGAGGTTCTTTTCGAGGCTTTTCCCATTTTCATTGCGAGAAGCCCTTCGACGGCAAGGGCTTTATTCTCCTTTTTCACCTTGAGTGCTTTTGCAAGTGCTTGCTTTTGTCTAGAGAGTTTTTTTCTCGGAAATTTTTTGCGCAACTCAAGGGCTGTTTGCTCATCTTGATACTGACGCGTCTCTTCACTTAAAAAAAGAGTCCTTGCGCCTTTGATCGCTTTTACCATTTTCTTGCGCAGCTGACCAAATAGAGGTTGTTTGGATTTGTTCATCGAGGGCTCCTTTTTTGTGAAGTTAAGAGTTTCTTTCACACTAGAGCGTGTGTGAAATTTAGGGAAGGGTTTTGTTTTTGCGGTTTTAAAAAAAATAAAATGGTATGAAAAAGGAACTCGCAAAACTCCATTTGGGGGCCAAAAGCGCCCTTTTAGTCCCCAAATGGAGTTTTGCGAGTTCTCTCTATAACAAAGTCGAACTAAGGGAGCCCCGTCGTGACACCTAATGATTTTGACAGCAAGGAAGCTAAGGAATTTCTTCTTGAAAGAGAGAAAAAAAAGAAGGAGGAACAAGAAAAAGATAGGCAGGAGATGCTGCAAAAGGTTACCCTGATTCTAAGGGAAAAATTCAAAAATACTTCTGTTGAAGTGTACTTGGTGGGTTCTATTCTTCGCCCCTACAGTTTTTCTGCTCGCTCCGATGTAGATGTGGTGTTGAAAAATTATCAGGGAGACCGCTTAAGTTTGTGGACGGAATTGGAAGAAAAACTTGGAAGAAGCGTGGAAGTTATTCCTTTTGAAACATGTTCATTCAAAGAGTTCATTGAAAAAGATGGATTTAGGGTAATTTAAGAGATGGAAAAATACGCGTTCTTACTAGGATATTTTGACAAACAACTTTTGGTTATAAAAAGGTTGTACGATGAGATTATAACGGTTGATGTGTCGAATTACGATAAACAATTTTTGTTTGCCATGAGAGTTCAACAATTTTACACTTCACTTGAAGATCTATTCAAGCAAATCGCAAAATCATTTGAAAATCACATTGACAGTATGAGCAATTTTCACAAGGAAATGCTTATGCGGATGAATACAGATGTCCCCAAGATACGGCCCAGGGTCATTTCTAATCAAAGTTTAGTATTATTGGATAAAGTAAGAGCTTTTCGTCATTTCATACGTCATGCGTATGATTGTGAGCTGGACGAGAAGGAGCTGCGACTTATCCGAGATAAGCTCACGAGCGGATACACCTATGTAGACCAAGATCTACAAGCTTTTCGCTCTTATATCAAGAAGCTTGCAAACACGTAACTTTTGTCAATAGAGGGAATTGCAAAACTCGCTTTTTGACCCCAAATGGAGTTTTTCAATTCCCTCTAGAGATAATTTTAAACTGGAGAAGATTGAATAAAAAGGGGGATTGGGGCACCATTTTCCCCATTAAAAACACCAGGGGTGCTGCCCTTATCGTGGTAGCTGAGAGAATCTCTTAAACCTGATCTGGGTTATGCCAGCGAGGAAGAGTGCTATGGTGAATGCGATTTCACGTTTGCAGAAAGTGTGCGCTTGGGGTGGCAACCTGCTTGAGCACTACGATGTGGCCCTGTTCGGGTTCTTATCTCCTTTTTTAGCTCCTCTAATTTTTCCTGATAAAGAGCCGATTACGGCGCTCATTTTAACCTATGCGATGATCCCCTTGGGGAAGTTGGCAAGACCCCTTGGAGCCCTCGTATTTGGGGTGATAGGGGATCGCTATGGAAGGGCTTTTGCGCTGTATCTGACTTTGGGGGGAATGGGGGTGGTTTCACTGTGCATTGCTGCAAGTCCTACCTATGCCCAAGTGGGGGTGATCGCCCCTATGTTATTTTGTGTGGGGCGCATTTTTCAAAATTTTCTAGGCGCAGGAACAAGTACAGGAAACGCTCTTCTATTGTTAGAAAATTCTTTAGAGCATAGGCGGGATTTAGTCAGTAGTTTTTATAATTGCTCTACGATTGCGGGGATTTTTTTCGCCTCTCTTGGGGTTGTCACTCTCTGTTATTTTGACATCTGTTCGTGGGGATGGAGGCTCCTTTACCTCGTAGGGGCCTTGACCGCCCTTTGTGGTTGGATGATGAGGAAACAAGAGGTTGTTTTGCTACAAAAAACCTCTTTGCGCAGCCTGCTACACCCTTGCTGGGTCCATAGAAAAGCGCTGTTGCTCGTGATGTTGGGAATGGGGTTTTCTAGCGCGAACTACATGATGTCCCTTGTTCTGATGAATGGATTTGTTCCTCTTGTCACTGTCTTTTCTAAAGAAAAGATGATGAGTCTTAATACGTGGCTGCTAATTTTAGATTGTTGCGCGATGCCTTTTTTTGGCTACCTAGCCTCTAGGATAGGAAGAAAACAAGTGATGGTAGGCTCTGCGTTAGGCGTGGCCTTACTGGCAATCCCTTTGTGTGTCTGTTTAGAAGGGGCTAGTTTATCTGTTGTTATTGCAGTGAGGAGCTGCTTTGTGCTTTTGGGCGTGGCCTTTGCAGCGCCTTGCCACGCTTGGAGTTATGGCTTGGTGCCAGCCCAGCATCGCTACACGATTCTCTCACTCGGCTCTGCGCTCGGCTCTCAGCTATTTGGCTCTCCTGCTGCCGCCTTTTCCCTCTGGTGCTTTAAGACCACATTAGAAGTGCCGAGTATCGCGCTGTATTGGTTAGGGCTGGCTGCGGCAACTAGCTTCGCGCTTGCTTTTTCCAAAGTTCCGAAGGAAGAAGTTTTTCAATTGCAAAAGGCGTAATCTAACGCATTGTAAAGCATTGGTTTTAAAGTGGTTGTGTAAGTTGTTCTCTAATGATTGATATTCCGCGCGATGAGTTAAGGAAAATTTCCAAGCGTATTGATAAATTAACGGTTAATCCCTTCCCTCCTGGGCATGAGAAAATGAAAGGCGCTGAGGATTTATATCGAGTGCGGCAGGGAGACTACCGCATTCTTTATTCAGTTTTAAAAAACAAGCTGATTGTCTTGATCATAAAGATAGGGCATCGACGCGAAGGTTATCGTTGACTTTCGAGACAAGCTCGCAAAAGCGATTCAGTACGCGGCGAGTGGTTATAAAGTGCCTCCACTGTTTTCGTCTGCATTTCCCTTTAGGCAGCCAGCAAGGGGGAAACACAACGGCTCCTTTTAGCCAGCCGGGCTGCCATAGGCGCATCCGCTTGGGGTCGTTGGCAATCACAAGCGAGGGGATCTGTAGATTAGAGGCGAGGTGCCCCAATACGGAGTCATTGCTGATTGTGTATCCCGACTCATAGGTTAGGGCGGCAAGATCTTTTAGCGTGGGAGTTGAGACAAGGTGCAGCCCCTTTTTCTCTACACAAAACCAGTTAGCATATTCTGCGGGACTGACGACAAACAGGGGTTGAAATCCTTGTGCTTGAAGTTGAAGGCCCAAATGCAGGAATTTCGAGGGGCTCCAGTTTTTTATAGAAGAGCTGCTCATGGGGTGGATGAGGACTCTTGTGGCATAGTTGCGGTGGGTCAGATGAGGTGGAGGAGAGATTCCGTTGTCTTTGCAGACAGTAGAGCTCTTGAGCAGCTTGGCAACAGCGTGTGCTGCATTGTCTGCCATGGATGTACTTTCATCGAAACAGCAATCTAAATGAGAAAGAGGCGCGTGTTTTGTGCTCAAGTAAGAAGGGTAGAAAACACTCAGTTTAGAGCGGTCACTCCCCAATAAGATTTTCACCCGTTCAGAGTTGTCATTTTCCACCACAATCAGGTCATGATGCGCAAAATCTCCTTCCGATCTTTGCAGGTCATGCCCGGGAAACCAGGAGGCAAGCTCTGGCAACGTGCTATGGTAAGTGGTGACATCGAATCCTGCTTTTTTAAGCTGATGAGAGACGATCATCATGAGAAGGGCATCGCCGATGCCCTTCGCGGGAAGGAGAGCGACCGTTTTTATGGGTCGCAATTACTTCGTTCCCTCTTCTGCATCTTCAGGGGCGTTGCCGATGAGAACTTCTGAGAGGAGTGCGATCCCCGCTGTAGACACGGCCAGGCGCAGTGCATTTTTTACAACTTTAGCAGGGTCTATAATCCCCTTCGCGAGAAGGTCTTCTACCTTTTCCGATGCGGCATTAAATCCGATGGGGGCGTTGGCAGATAACACTTCGCTGAGAAGGACGGAGCTGTCAAAGCCGGTGTTAGATACGATTTGTTTAAAGGGAGTCTCAAGCGCTTTCAAGACGATCTGGGCGCCAAGAGCTTCATCGCCCGTCAGCTTGAGGTCGATCCCCTTGCCGATGCGAAGCAGCGCGCAGCCGCCCCCGATGACAATCCCCTCTTCTATAGCAGCTCTTGTGGAGTTGAGGCTGTCTTCAAAGAGTTGCTTTTTCTGTTTCATCTCAGGTTCTGTCGTCGCTCCTACGCGGATGACGGCAACGCCGCCTGTGAGTTTAGCTTTCCTCTCTTCGAGTTTTTCTTTGTCGTAGGAGCTAGTGGCCCTTTCGACCTCTGCTTCAATGTGTGCAATTCTCGTCTTGATGTGGGAGGAGTTGCCCTTGCCGCCTACAAGCGTTGTTTTGTCTTTTGTAACGACGAGTTTGTCTACAGAACCTAAAACATCAGCTGTAGCCTCTTTGAGGAAATGGCCTGTCTCCTCAGAGATCAGCGTGGCGCCAGTTAAGATGGCAATGTCTTCTAACAGCGATTTTTTTCGATCGCCAAAGCCTGGGGCTTTTACGGCGCAGACCTTCAGAGTGCCGCGCAATTTGTTCACCACAAGCGTAGAAAGAGCATCCCCTTCAATGTCATCGGCAATGATGAGAAGTTCTGAAGCCGTTGCTGCAACGGCTTGCAAAATCGGAAGGATCTCTTGAACGGAAGCAATTTTTTTGTCGGTAATCAATACCTTGGCATTGCTCATCTCGACACTCATCTTGTCGGCATTCGTACAAAAATAAGCGCTTAAATACCCTCGATCAAAGAGCATCCCCTCTACCATTTCGAGAGAGGTTTCAGTGCTTTTCCCTTCTTCAATTGTAATCACACCGGCTTTGCCTACTTTTTTAAAAGCATCGGCGATGAGTTCTCCAACAGAGAGGTTTCCAGAAGAAGAAGCGATGGCAATATTTTTGATCTCTTCCTCATTTTTGATGGGAATGGCAGAACTTTCAAGAGCGCTGAGAATCGCGCAAAGAGCTTTATCCATCCCCCTTTTTAGAAGAATGGGGGAAGCCCCCGAGGAGATGTTTTTTACTCCACTAGAGACAAGAGCGCGCAGCAGCAAGATGCTCGATGTGGTGCCATCGCCGCAGAGCTCTTTCATCTTCCCTGCCACTTCTTTTCCAAGAGAAACACCCATGTTGGCATATTGGTCTTTGAGCTCGACATCTTTCACGATGCTATTGCCATCATTGGTAATCGTCGGAGCGCCCCAGGAAGCTTGTAGCCCTACGTTACGTCCTTTAGGGCCTAAAGTCACGCCCACGACATCGGCGAGTTTATCGAGCCCTTCGCGCAATTTATTTCTTGCTTCTTCTTCGAAAATGAGTTCTTTAGGTGTAGACATGATTCCTCGAGTTAAAGGATTGAGTTGATGAGGGGAGTATAGGCGAAGAAAGTTTATCGCGCAAGGTTTTTGGCAATCGGTCAGCAGCTCCCGGGAGTAATTTTTTGAATTTCTGAGAGCAGGTTTTTGGGCGTATGCATAAATAAAGACAAATACCCCTCCTTCTGACTCTTCTTGTCAGTGCTGTACCACTCAAAAATTTACATATAATCAAAAACCACACTAAAAACTAGGAACCTCCTCAAGCTTTCTCTATCATGAGGTGTCTAAGATTAGTTTGGCTCCTTTAAAACTCCGCCGATGACTTATTGCCCCAAGTAGATCC
>JAHFTN010000030.1 GCA_023269365.1 Chlamydiota bacterium
TGCGCAAAGTCGCGATCCAGGTAGTGAAGGGGATGGAGAGCAAGAGGGCTCCTTTTAAAAAGGTGGTCGTTGCGGAAAAGAATTTGGAAAAATTTTTGGGCAAACCCATCTTCACTACCGATCGTTTTTATGAGCGTACCCCTATCGGGGTATGTATGGGGCTGGCTTGGACATCGATGGGAGGCGCCACGCTTTACATCGAAGCGACAAAGATCCCTTCTGAAAAGACGGAGATGAAACTTACGGGGCAGGCGGGAGATGTGATGAAAGAGTCGTCTCAGATTGCCTGGACCTATCTGCACAGCACTTGTGAGACTTATGCTCCCGGCAAACCTTTTTTCGAGAAGAAACAGGTCCATATCCACATTCCTGAGGGGGCGACGCCCAAAGATGGTCCGTCCGCGGGAATTACGATGGTGACAGCACTGCTCTCTTTACTTCGAGAAGAACCTATTTTGGATGATTTGGGGATGACAGGAGAGCTGACTTTAACGGGTAAAATTCTTCCTATCGGGGGGATGAAGGAAAAATTGATTGCAGCCAAGCGCTCAGGAGCTAAAGTACTCATCTTCCCCAAAGAGAATCAACGAGATTACGACGAGCTGCCTTCCTATTTAAAAAAAGAGGTGCGGGTTCATTTTGTGAAGCATTATGAAGAGGTTTTTCATGTGGCTTTCCCCAAAAAGTAACTCTTTTAAGGAGGCGATTGCTCCCAAGGTGATAGAGCCCGCCTTGCTGAAGGCTAAGGGGATGGAGCTGCGCAAGCAAGGCAAGACGGTGGCCACACTCAATGGCTCGTTTGATCTGATGCATGCAGGCCATTTAGAAATTATCTATCAGGCGAGTTGCCAAGCAGACGTATTGATGGTGGCGCTCAACACCGACAGCTCGATTCAGCGCTACAAAAGCCCTCTAAGACCGATCATCCCTCTCGAGTATAGGATCGAAATGATGGCAGCGCTTGCCATGGTGGATTATGTTACCTGGTTCGATGAGACCGATCCGTGTAAGGTACTCTCCCTAATTCAGCCCAATGTCCATGTCAATGGGGCTGAATATACAGAGAAATGTATCGAGGCTGAGACAGTGCGCTCTTATGGGGGACGGCTACATCTTGTCCCTTTAATTCCAGGGTTATCTACTTCAAAGATCATTAAAAAGATAGTGACCACATGCGTCTAATTGGAGAGTTTGACACAGAAAAAGAGGCTTACACGTTTTATTCTTTCCTTCTAAAGGAAGGGGTTTCGAATCTCTATGAGCTAAAAACTCCGGTAAAGGCAGGAGAAAAGAAGTATTTGATCTGGGTCTGTGATGAAGAGAATTTGACAAAAGCGCTCCAGTGGTTAGAAGAGTACCGCAAAGATCCTCAGGCGCCTCAGTTCCAAACCACCCTTCCTAAAACGCCTGTCCCTCCTGCCACCCCTGCCTATGCAGAGGTGTCTAAAAAAGAAGATTTAAAATGGAAATCCATCCCCTCTCCTCACAAGAGAGCGCGTCGATTTTCTCTGACCCTTACTCATTTTATTCTCTTGCTCTGTGGAGTATTATTTTTATGGAATGATGTGCAAGAAGGGGATCTCGCCAAAGAAAAAGGGCCTCTAGTGGCGACCTTTGCGATGACGCCTCTGCAACAAACCCTTCTTTTTGACGACCCCGCTTCCTACCAGTACATTCAGACCTTGATCGATACAGTCCCTTTGAGTGGCTATAAAGAGTTGAAAGACCTGCCCCCCGAGGCGGCAAGCTTATTGAAAAAAGCAGAAGAGGCCCCCTCCTGGCGCGGTATCTATCCCTTCTTTGTGATTCTTAAAGACAAAGGATGGGCGATGGCAAAGGCGATTCCCCTCTTTGAAAAAATCCGACAAGGTGAGGTATGGCGCCTATTTACTCCTTGCATCATGCATCGCGATTTCCTTCATATCTTATTTAACATGATATGGGCCTGGATTTTAATTAAGCAGATAGAAGCGCGTCTTCCCAAATGGAAGATCTGTCTTTTGATGCTGCTCATTGGCGTAGTTTCCAACGTCTTTCAATATCTAAGTAGCGGCCCTTTTTTCTTAGGGTTTTCAGGGGTTGTCGTGGGCCTTGCTGGATTTATCTGGGTGCGTCAGAGAAAAGCCCCCTGGGAGGGGTATCCTTTGCAAAAGGGGACAGCCCTTTTTCTGTTATTTTTTGTCCTTGCGATGTTTGTCATTGAACTTTTGACATTTATTTTGCACCTTTTATCTTTGATTCAAATCACTCCTAGTATTGCCAATACGGCGCACATTGTAGGGGGCCTTGTGGGAATGGGGCTAGGATGTTTAAATTTTTTCAGTAGGAAGATTTTATGACTGTGCGCGATTTGACGATTTTAGGGTGTTCTTCTCAACAGCCCACGCGCGATCGAAACCATGGAGCGTACCTTGTCCGCTGGAATGGAGAGGGGCTTCTCTTTGACCCGGGAGAGGGGACGCAGCGGCAATTCATCTTTGCCAACATCGCTCCCACGTGTGTACAGCGGATCTTCATCAGCCATTTTCATGGAGACCACTGCCTGGGACTTGGCTCGATGCTCATGCGCCTCAATCTCGACAAGGTCACCCACCCGATCCACTGCTACTTCCCCGCAAGTGGGAAAACCTATTTCGAAAGGTTGCGCCATGGGACTATCTATCACCAGACGATCACTATCGTGGAGCATCCGATTGAAAAAGAGGGGCTCGTCGAAGAGACCGATTCTTTTTACATCGAGGCGAAATTCTTAGAGCACGGGATCCAAAATATCGGCTGGAGGATTAAGGAAAAAGAGGGGCGCAAGTTTGACAAGGCTAAGCTCGCCCAGTACGGCGTCACAGGCCCCAACGTCCGGTTGCTTGAAAAACAAGGGACCCTTTCTATGCAAGGAGCCATCGTTCGTCTAGACGACGTGAGTCATATTCAGTCAGGAGAGATTTTGGCTGTCGTCATCGACACCCTCCCTTGCCAAGCCGCCATCGACCTGGCAAAAGACGCCACACTCCTTCTCTGTGAGAGCACCTACCTAGAAACCCACCGCGATCTTGCTGCAAAACACCACCACCTCACAGCCGCACAAGCTGCGCACATCGCCAAGCAAGCGGGCGCAAAAAAACTCATCCTCACCCATTTTTCCGCACGGTACCGCGAGGCAGAAGAGTTTGAGAAGGAGGCGCGCTCCATTTTCCCCAATTCTTTTGCCGCTGCAGACTTTAAGGTGTTTGCTTTTTAAAGAAGGGTCAGAGGCGGCGCGAGGCCAGCGTTAGAAAACGCTTGCCTGAAACGTTCCCGCAGAAGGATTTCAGCAGCATTAGCTTTGTCTACAAAAGGGAAGAACAAGTTCTCTGAGGGAAACAAGAACCCATTGAGTTTTGAATTAGCGGCCCATTGTTTAAGAGTGAGTGTAAATAAGTTGTATCTGCTTTGTTGGATTTCTTCAGCTCGACTTTGTACAAAATTCCCTCTGTACTGGACAAAACTTCTCGCCTAAAAAAATCGAGGAGAGAAATAACAAGATATTAGGATGGACAGGATGGGGAAATTTATTTTTTTGCTTTTTATCCTGTCCATCCTAATATCCTGTTATTTTTCTTCTGCTTTTGTCTTCTAGGAAAAAATTGTCCAGTACAGAGCAAAATTCCGTGCGAGACCGTTACCGAACCGAAGGCCGCGACATCTTTGTTAACATAGCTACTATACGCAATAACAGTTCCCGTCCTCTTGTATGCTGAGAGCTGTGCGACTTTTAGTGTGGAGAGAAAGTTTTAATTTCAGGAAGGCAAAATTTGTTCCTTTCTTGGGAAATGTTACACAGGAAATGGAGGAATGGGTGCAAAATATAGTGAAATGTGTGCTTCAAGCTGCGTAGTTTTCGAAGAACGAATTCTCGGTTCGGTAACGGTCTCGGGCCCGGTCTCGCACGGAATTTTTTACAAAGTCGAGGTTATTAAGTCGTCATCGAAACCGCAGAGGGCAGCTGCAATGAGTTTGCCTAAACTATACAGATTCCCAACTAAGGGGATGGCACTAATAATAAGATCAACAGTATCTCGGCTTAATATATGAATGTGAAGTTTTCGCTTTAGACCTGGAGCAACGGGATTGAAGAGATCAACCTTATGAGCCGATCTATAGAGCGCTTGAGCTGCGCTATTAACGGTGCTTACGATAGGAAGGCAATTAAGAACTGCATCTGCACCTTTAATGATTTTTTCAACATTAGGCATAATACCTCTCAAAATAAGTGTGTTTATAATAAATAGAAAGTAGAGTCTACCCCAGAAGTAGTATTAAATGCAATTGAAATACACAAACAACCTCAAAAGTTGGGTTTCTTCGGCGTTGTCAGCCGCTGAATTTGAGTCCCTCTGCATCGCCCAACAAATTCCAAGTTGAGCTGCTTCGGGACCGGCTGCGCCTGACTCAAATTCAGGGCGGCTCCTTGAGGAAACCCAACTTTTGAGGTTGTTTGTGTATAGCATTAAAATTTTTTCTTCGTAGCTGGTGGCTGATGACCCCCGCTGCAATGGCGTAAGCCGATGCGACATTCAGAGAATTTTTGAATCCGTAAAGGGGGATTTGTACGACGGCGCAAGCTGTTTCAAGTAATTCTTTCGAAACGCCGTACTCTTCATTTCCTAAAATTAAAGTAAAGGTTTGAGGGAAGAGGAAGTCGAAGATCGAGGGGGCTTCTCTCAAGGTCTCAAGAGCAATCAATGGTCGTGGTAGAGACTCAATAGTTAGAGCTTTTTGGCAAGGCACCTTGTCAAAAGAGCACATCGAGGTCTTTTGCACCTTGGGGTTATCAATAAAAGGGGTGATGCCGGCAAAGAGGAGGGTCCCTAGGCGAAAGGCTTCTGTCGTGCGTACGATGCTGCCGACGTTAAAGGCAGAGCGGATGTTGTCTAAGTAGATACTCACAGGGAGGTAGGGCTCATCCGATGGGCTGTCGACCTGGTGGGTGAAAAAATGGGGCTCTTTCAAAGGGAGTTTTGCTTGGACGATGTGGGTGTGGTAGCGATCGGCTAGGGAAGGAAAGTCGTTTTCATCCAGGAAAGGTAATCCTATCCAGCGCTCAACTCTCCTATAAGAATTCAAATCGCAGGGCTTTTTTTCTTCATGGAAAGAGCGCAAGAGCTTGGCGGCTATTTTGTGGCGCATCTTGTGGGGAAGTCGAGAGAACTCTCCTTCTGTCATGCTGGAAATTAACATTTTTTCTTGGAAGCAAAGTAGTCGTCCAGCTTGCCGTCGAAAAGGTGGGGCCTGTCGGCTTCGAACGAGAGGATTTTAGTGGCGGCGTTGCCGACAAGATCTCTATCATGGCTAGCAAAAAGAACGGTTCCCTTAAAATCTTGTAGAGCCCACGAGAGGGCAGAGACCGCCTCGAGGTCGAGGTGGTTGTTGGGCTCATCTAAGATGAGGACGTTGTAGTTGCAGAGCATCATCCCCCCGATGATGAGCCGCGCCGTCTCCCCTCCAGAGAGGTGGGAGATTGGTTTGAAGGCGTCGTCACCCCCAAAGAGCATCTTACCCAAGATGCTGCGAATCTCTTGGTCGTAGACCCCTTCTCTGCGTTTTTTCAGCCAGTCGAAGGCGGTCATCCTACTTTTTTTGTCGAGGATGTCGGCGTGGTTTTGGGGGAAGTAGCCGATCTGGACTTGGTGTCCCAGCTCCAAGGTGCCCGCATCCAGAGGGAGGACGCCGGCTAGCAACTTGAGAAGGGTCGACTTCCCTTTGCCGTTGTTGCCGATGATCCCGATCCTATCTCCCTTTGACACTTCTAAAGAGAGGTGGTGGATCACCTCTTTTGCCCCGTAAGCTTTGCTGATTGAAGAGGCCTTGAAGATGATCTGCCCAGAGGGTTTTTCCGGGGGATAGAAGCGGATGTAGGGGCGCTGGATATTGGATTTTTTGAGCTCTTGGGGCTCTAGCCTATCAATCTCTCGGAGACGCGACTGTACCTGGCTTGCGCGCGTTCCCGCTCCAAATTTCGCTACAAATTCTTTGAGCTGAGAGACCTTTTTCTCTTTACTCTTGTTTTCTAACTCCGTTCTCTCCCTGACGGCTGTTTTTGCAAGGAGCATCTGGTCGTAATTGCCCGAGTAGATGATGAGCGTTTCGTAGTCGATATCGGCGATATGGGTCGTGACGGCATTCAAGAAATGGCGGTCATGGCTCACCACGACGAGTACCCCTTTGTAATCATGTAAGAATTTCTCTAACCACCCGATCGACTCTAGATCCAAGTGGTTTGTTGGTTCGTCGAGAAGGAGCGCATCGGGATTGCCAAAGAGCGCTTGGCAAAGAAGGGCGCGAAATTGCCTGTCTGTCGGGATCTCGTGCATTTTTTTCTGGTGTAACTCTAGAGGGATCCCCATCCCGACAAGGAGCTCTTCTGCGTCGGATTCGGCATTATACCCATTTTCTTCATGGACGATCTCTTCGAGCTCTCCCAGGCGAATCCCCACTTCATCTGTCATCTCTGCGCTGTAAAGTTCTTCCCTTTCTACAAAGGCCTTGGATAGCCGCTCATTGCCCATGATCACTACATCGAGCACCTTTTGATGGTGAAACTGTTCTGTATTTTGCTTGAGAAAACCGACTCTGCGAGGAAGCGATACTGTGCCGCTTGTCGCTTCTTCTGTCCCCATGACGATTTTGAGTAGTGTCGACTTACCCGCTCCGTTGGGCCCTGTTAATCCGTAACGGCTCTCTGGATTAAAAGTAACCGTAATGTCTTCGAAGAGAAGGCGAGGTCCCATTTTTTTTGTGATGTCTTTTAAACTAACAGTCATAAGTCCGAAGTTGTAAAAATAAGAGGAGTATAGCAGATTTGAGGATAGGGAGACAAGGACTATGGTGGCTTTTGAAGAGGGGATCGATAAATTTTTGCAATACCTACACGTTGTGAAACAAGCCTCTTCCCATACGCTGCGCAACTACAGCTTGGATTTAGTAGGATTTAATAAATTTCTTGTCAAAGAAATGCAGAAAGAGCCAGACCTTGAAGAGGTAGACAAGCGGCTCATTCGCGCTTTTTTAGCTTCGTTGGCAGCACAAGGGGCTGCAAAAAAAACGGTGTTGCGCAGGCTCTCATCTTTGCGTTCTTTATATGCCTATCTGATGAGAGAAAAGTTGATTGCACTCAACCCTCTAGAAGAAATTGACAGTCCCAAGCTCGATAAGAAGATCCCCCCGTCATTTGCCTATGAACAGGTGCTCTGTTTTTTTGAACAACCGGATACAACGAGTTATTTGGGACTTCGCGACCGCGCGATCATGGAGCTTTTTTATAGCAGTGGGCTGCGCTTAAGTGAGCTCGCAGGGCTCAACAAAGAGGAGATCGACTTCATTCAGCTGCGCATCCGCGTGATGGGAAAAGGAAAAAAGCAGAGGGTAGTCCCTGTAACAAAAACAGCCATCGAGTGGATCCTCAAATACTTACACGCTCCCGAGCGCCACATCGATAGCGATGCGTATCAAAAAGAGGTTGATACGAAGGCGCTCTTTTTGAATAAATGGGGAAGACGGCTCTCTGTTCGTTCCATCGATCGGCAATTTAAGCAGTATTTACAAGCAAGTGGGCTGATGGGAAGGATCACTCCCCACACAATTCGCCATACCATCGCCACTCACTGGTTAGAAAAGGGGATGGATCTCAAGACGATTCAGGTTTTGCTGGGCCATTGCTCTCTTGCAACCACAACTATTTACACCCAAGTTTCATCTCGCCTTAAACGGGAGGTCTACACGAAGGCCCATCCTCTAGAAAACGTATTATTAAAAAAATAAAACAGCTGCAAAAAAAATAAAAGAAGGTGCGATACTACTGAACTTTAGCCATTGGTGGAGGCTTTAGACGCGAAATTGCCTCCACCAATGGCTAAAGTTCAGTAGTAAAAGGCACTTGAAAAGGAGGGAGTATGAATAGAGTAGGTATTAGAGGGAGTGTTTTTAGATCGATGTTTTCAAAAAGGCCTAATGAATCAAAAAAAAAGTATTTTGAGTCGGCCTTTCTTTTCTTAAGAAGAAAACCTACAAAAGCAGATAGAGAGCTTTCTAAGAGGTTTTGTGACATCACAGATGTGATAAAAGGAGGGCATAATTTCCCCCTTATTTATGAGATCGCTTGTGCAGCTCTGGGTCGAAAAGTGCATAACGATGATCATTACATAGAACCTCGAGATGCGGCTTCTTTTTTGTTATGTGCATTTATCGATTGTGGAAAGGCCTGTGAAAAGACAGCTGAAATTGTTCCCCTACTTTTACAACGCCACTCTTATAGAGACCAAGAGAATGGAGTATTATTACTCAAAAAGCTGATTCAACAAATTCCGCATCACTATGATGGAAAGAAGGCCGTTGCTTCTACGTTACTTCTCCTAGAAAGCCATTTTTCTTCAATTATATGTCAGGTCGATGAGATTCTTCCTGAGCTAGTTCAAAAGGGGATTGACGTGTCAGAGATTATTAAAGTCATCGATACTAAAAGGTATCCCCCATAGCTGAAATTGGAGAACTGCTTGCTCAAAAAACATTCGCTCCCCTAAGACGACTGTGCAGCCTTGTTCTAGAGCGCTTTGAAGCAGTAATGTGTGTTGGGGGCGTGTTTTAATATCCATGACAAGAGCGCTAGAAAGAAGGTATTTTGGATCGAAGGGAAGCTCATCAGGGGTGCAGTTGATTAAGATGTCATAGCCTTGTTGTGTGCAAGCTTCGATCTGAGTTAAACCTTTTCCTGTGCAGTGACACTCTTGGGCAAGAAGGCCCGCTTTTTTTTCATCGCGATTGAGAATGGTGACAAGAGCTCCTCTTTTTGTTGCTTCATAAGCAATCGCTTTGGCAGCGCCGCCAGCTCCTATGATGAGTAGGGATTTATTTTTAACATCTATTTTTTTTTCAAGGGCGTTAAGTGCCCCTCTCCCATCGGTGTTATAGCCAATCCATCCTTCTTTTTGCATCTTTAGCGTGTTTACAGCGCCTATTTTTCGGGCTTCCTCGTCGACGGCTTCAAGAAGAGGAATGACAACTTCTTTTAGCGGCGTGGTGATACTCAATCCCTGAAATCCCAACAACTTTGTCAACCTCAAACATTCTGGCAGCTCGCCAGGAGTAATCTGCATTTTTACATAGACGGCATCGATAGATTTTTTTTTAAATAGACTATTATGAGTAGCGTCGCTGATGCTCTTGTCGACAGGGTTGCCAATCAGGCCATAGAGAGCTGTCTTGGTTGTTAAATGGGAAAAGTGGTAACGCTCCACAAGCGTTTTTAAAGAGAGTTGCCCTGGGGCAATGGGGACCTCTTCTTCAAGGCAGGCATAGGTAAAAGGAGCCCCTAACACCGAAGCTAAAATGCGGCTTAACTGTCCGAGTGGTCCCATGCTAAGCGCAATGAGGTTTATTTTCGGTGTGGCTTTAACCCATGCCATTAAACGCAGCGCATCGAGCGTGGAATGGGCCATCACAGCGATTTTATATAGGTCGGCTTGAAGCTTTTTTAGTTGTGTGTAAATCTCCTCAAAATCTACTGGCGTTTTTGCAAAATCGTGATAAGAGGCGATGAGTTTCACTTTAGGAAATTGCCCACGAATTTCTTCAATCACCTTTAGCGGTGTGTCGTATTCTACATCGAGAAAGGCAGGTTGCAATGAGGCTAAAGACAGTAAATCTTTATAGCGCTGCGCTTCAGATTCTTTGTAATTTCCTCCTTGAGAAACACTTCTTAACGTAAAAATTAGGGGCAAAGAAGTTGCCTTTATCAGAGCGGGAAGGTCCCCTGCCTCAAATCCATCGAGGCGCAATTCAGCGAGGGTGGCCTCTTTTGCAGCTTCTCTTAGCTGCATGTGGGCAGATGCATACGTCGGGCCTCTAATTACAGCACATACCATCGTTCATCCAAGTTAAGGCTGTTTCAAGTACAGATTCCTCTACGCAAGAGCAGAAGATCCCTTCACAGCTCTTTGTAACTCCAATGTCTTTGAGCAAGACGAAACGGGGATTTCCTAAAAGCGATTTTTTATCTAGTTGCATTGTTTTTTTGCATTCTGCAGAGGAAAAACTTCTTGGCAATGTCAAGGGCAATCCATAACGAACAAATATATTTTGAATCTTTTCAAAGTTCCTTTGCGACAATAATCCCATTTGCAATGCCATGTGGCTTTCGACGAGGATTCCTATAGCTACCGCCTCTCCATGGGAAAGGGTATAATGGGTGAGGGTTTCTAAAGCGTGCCCCACAGTGTGCCCGAAATTTAAAAGAGTGCGCTTGGGGCCTTGTTCTACAAGAGCGATTTTAATCTGGCAACTCTTGGAAATGGCGTAAGAGAGTATTTCAGAGTCAAGAGCCAAGAGTTTGTCTCTATGTAAATCGAGATAAGCAAAAAGGAGGGCATCTGCAATGAGGCTATGTTTGATGATCTCCACAATTCCGTTTCTCAAGTCTTTTAAGGGAAGGCTTGAGACAAGGCAGGGATCGATCAGCACGAGCTTGGGTTGGTAGAGACAACCAATCATATTTTTCCCGTAAGGAGTGTTAACTCCCGTTTTTCCTCCCAGCCCCGCATCGACCATTGCCATGAGTGAGGTGGGGATCATCCCCAAAGGAACCCCTCTACAATAGGTCGCCGCGACAAAGCCCACAAGATCTGTGACAATACCCCCACCGAGGGCGATAATCCCCGTATCACTCCCATACCCTTGCTCTAGCAGCTGATCTTCTAGACGCTCTTTTGTAGCACGCGTTTTATTCCCCTCTCCTTCAGGAAAAGAGAGTAACAAAGTTTTATCTCCTAAAATTTTTTGCAGTGCCACGCCATAGAGGGACGCTGTTTTTTCATCGGCGATAAGTACAAAGCGAGAAGCCAGCGGAAAGAGGCGCGTTTTAAAAAAAGCACCGTCTTGAAGCAACCCCGGTCGGATGAGAATGTCATAGGAGAAGGGAAGCGGCTGGAAGTGGCAAGAGAGCTGTGACATAGGAGAGTGTGTCTAATTTTTTTGCATTTTTCACACTCACACTATTAACAAATCTGTTAATAATGCGCATCCACAAAAGTTACGGGCAACTTACTACAAACGATTTACAAAATGGCGCACCGGTTCATGAGGAGCGCATCGGCCAAGACGAGGGCCAACATCGCCTCTACGACGGGAACAGCGCGGATAGCAACGCAAGGGTCGTGGCGCGACCCTGAAGGCAACTCGAATAGCGCAGGCTTGTTCCTCGTGGTGAGGGTCTTTTGTGGCAGGCGGATACTCGAGGTGGGTTTAAAGGCCACTTTCCCTATAAGAGGCATCCCCGTGGAGATCCCCCCCAAAATCCCGCCGGCATGATTTGTCTCTGTTTGCACCAAATCCTCAACACACGAAAAACAATCGTTATGAGTAGAGCCTCGCATAGAGGCGCTTCTGAAGCCAGAGCCGATCTCAAACCCTTTTGCAGCAGGAAGACTCATCATTGCAAAGGCTAATTTAGCTTCGAGCTTTTCATAGACAGGATCTCCCAAACCTACAGGAAGAGAGGTCGCCATAAACTCGACAACGCCTCCCAAAGAATCTCCTTCTTGTTTGACCTCTTCGATGAGGGTCATCATCGATACTGCCGCTTTTGCATCGGGGCAAAAAAGAGGGCTTTTTCGCGCTCGCTCGCGCATCGCCTCTATACACTCCTCTTCAAAATCTGCTCGAATGGCGCCGATCTCTTTGATGTAGGCGGTGAGTTGAATCCCTTGTGCTGTAAGCAATTTGTAAGCGACAGCCCCCGCTGCAACGCGACAAGCGGTTTCTCTTGCAGAAGCTCTCCCTCCTCCTCGATAATCAAAGATCCCATACTTCTCTCTATATGTGTAGTTGGCATGACCTGGTTTTAAGAGGTCTTTAACTCCTTCATACGAAGAGGAGTCGATATCTCGATTAAGAATGAGTAAACAGATAGGGGCGCCCGTCGTCTTCCCTTCAAATAGGCCCGAGAGGATCTCTGCTCGATCGGGTTCTTTTCTTGGGGAGGTGTAAGGGGATCTCCCTGGAGAGCGCATCGCGAGGGCCGCATTAATCTCTTCTTCTGTGAGGGCAAGACCAGCTGGGCACCCGTCGATGACCACTCCGATCGCTTTGCCATGGGACTCTCCCCACGTCGTTATTTTAAAGAGAGTGCCAAAAGTATTGCTTGCCATGGTGTGGAGTTCTCTAGTTCTGTGTCAAGGATGAGATCAGCCGCCTTTTCATAGAGGGGAAATCGCTTTTTTGCAAGGGCATAAAAACTCTCCTTAGGAAAGTGGGGATCTAAGTAAGAGGGTAGCTCTTCTCGAGCCATGCGCTCCCACAGTATATCCACGGGAACTTTAAGGTAAATGATAGTTCCTAAATTGCGCACAGCATCCAAGCAGCTGCCCCCACCGAGGGCAATCACGCTCTCTTGCACTGATTGCAACGATTCAAGGGCTTTTTTTTCTAGCGTGCGAAAAAAAACTTCTCCCCTTTGTTTACAGATCTCACGACAAGAAAGCTCCTCTCCACTTATTTTTTCAATCAATCTATCGACATCGACAAAGGGGGAATGTAATGCTTCTGCAAGGGCTTTTCCTGTCGTTGTTTTTCCACTCTTTTGCATCCCACAAAGAATGAGATTCATTCCCGCTCCTCAATAATAGCAGCGCCGAGTTGATTAAAGTCGCGCACAAAAGAGGGATAAGTCTTTTGGACACAGCTCACCTCAGAAATACA
>JAHFTN010000031.1 GCA_023269365.1 Chlamydiota bacterium
AAAATTTTATTGGCTTGGGGCATTTGGGAAAACTGGCTCAGATTTTTCTTTCGTGAACGTTACCGTGCCCGTTACCTTGCCCGATCCCCTTCTCTTAGTAGGGGTAGCTGAGTAGTTACTAAAAAAAGATCCTACTCTAGAGACATCGCAGTATCGGAGCAAAGTGCGCATGTTGATCTCTCTTGAAGCGCTTGAAACGGGAACTTATCAGTATTATGACGACAATTGGGGAACTAGACTCTATAGAAATAACAAAGAGAAATGGAATCACCTGTACGATAAGAGACCTAGTATTTTGGAGCTGACAAAAAGCCTTCAGTCGACTCCAGTAGAGTCTCATCGTTGGGGACTAAAATGGAAACATTTTGCCCACGAAATTATGTTAAAAGAACGGGTAGCTCCTGAGCTTTTTCAAGGGATTGTTGTAGATCGAATAGAGACGCGTAACGCACTTCTCAAGCATCTGCGCAGTTGCCATCTTGTACAAAAGGACCAAGTAGGGCAAGAGACGATCCTAGGCAAATCTGTCAACGAATTTATTCAATTACAAAAGCCCCTTCATCTCAGCTAGGAGGAGGGCATAGGCAAGGAAAGGGTCTCTGCAAGAGACTTTAACGAGCTCCCCCTTGATGAGGATTTCCATGTAACCTTTCGCAAAGGCAGCTTTAATCTCTTCTTTTGAAAAAGCGGGGTTATTGACGATCGCCTCCGAGTACTCTTTAGCAGTTTCCCCAGAGTGATTTACCTCAGCACAAAACACAGGAGTTTGAGTCATCAGCGTGCCGCTATCGGGTGCCACAGTTCCAAGTAGAGTACATTTAGAGAGTTGATAGCCGGTTTCTTCCTTTAGTTCCCTGGCTGCTGTCTTTTCTGGGAGTTCTCCTTCTTTGCTTTGTCCTCGAGGAAGCTCGATTTCCCAGGTTCTTGTTGCATGGCGGTAGTTGACATTGACAACAATTTTTTTAGTTGAAAGTAGGGGAAGAACTACGACGCCAGCGACCCCATCCAATCCACTTTTCCATATTAGTCTATCGTAGGTGCCGTAGACGCCTGAGGGGAAAATCACAGCATCTCTCAACCAAATCCAGTAGTTGTCTTCTGCAACAATGCCAACAGAGCTCCACTGCTGAGCTTCTTTTTCTGGGCATCCCTTAGAGAGAAGGCGCAGTCGTGTCTGGTTTTCGATTTTATGAATTTGGTCTGGATTTAGGGTGATCTCAATCTCTGCATTCTGCCATTTTCCGAGGGGCCCAAAGGTTTTGGGCTTTTCTTTAAAGAGCTGGAGATAGTTTTGCAGAGAAAGGGAAATCTCTTTGGAAGGAGGGGGATTTTTTTTATTTTCCTCAGCTCTTAGCTGGGCGCAACATAGAGTCGATAACAGAAGATAGGGAAGCAAGAAATGGATAGATTTCATAGACAAACTCTGTAAGGGGTTCATATATAAATAAAGAAATAAGACTATGCGCCTTTGCCTCTTTTTTGCGCAAGCTTCTCTAAATCTGCAGGAAAAACTATATCAGCTGTTTATTTATATTAAATATAATAATGTTAAATTATTAATGTGACTTATTAATTGTTTATATGTTAAATTTAAAATAAGAGGAATTGTCCTTGAATTAAGCTTGGCCTCCTTCCTTCGGGTAAGTAGGGAAGTCTTCAAGGGTTCTTGGGGTATCACAACCTCTCAAAGAGGCTTAAGACGGTAGATACGTCTATTTTAGCCCAAGAAAACAACTCTTCTTGACCTTCCTCTTTTTCATCTACTTCACGAAAGTGGAGCAATGAATCTTATAGGAGGAAGGTGTTTTTTTATCTTTTTAGCTTTTTGAAATAATCTATTCTCGTCTTCAGTTCTTTCTCAAATCCATAGTTTTTAGGTTGATAAAACTCTTGGGGTTGCAGCCCTTTGGGGAAGTACTCTTGCCCGGAAAACGCATTGGGGTAGTCGTGGTCGTATTTGTACCCTTCCCCATAGCCCATTTCTTTCATGAGCTGAGTCGGGGCATTGAGAATGGTTTCGGGGGGAGGAAGATGAGAGGAGCTGCGCGCACTCTCTTGAGCTTGCGCGTAGGCTGTGTAGAGTGCGTTGCTCTTGGGGCTAAGAGCCAAGTAGACGACTGCCTGTGCAAGGGCTAGCTCCCCTTCGGGGGCCCCTAGCTGGTCAAAGGCTCGCCAGGCATTGAGAGCGATCTGAAGGGCTTGAGGGTCTGCAAGGCCAATGTCTTCTATAGCCATCCTGACAAGGCGCCTTGCTAAAAACTGAGGGTCTTCTCCTGCGCTTAACATCCGAGCGAGATAATAGAGCGCCGCTTGGGGATCAGATCCGCGAATCGATTTGTGTAGAGCGGAAATCAGATTAAAATGCCCTTCAGCCCCTTTATCGTAGAGGCCATTTCTCTTCTGGATCAAGGAGAGGAGTTTTTCCTCGTCGATCCTCTCTTCAGAAGATTGTAAAATGTTTTCCACCATGTTGAGAAGGTGGCGCCCATCTCCTTGAGAAAATCCCACGAGGAGCTTTCTTGCGGGCTCTGTCAGGGGAAGGGGTTGTATTTTTGATTCAAACCTCTGTAAAATAGTCGTCAAATCTTTTTCTTCCAAGGCTTTAACGGGAAGAACGCGCAGGCGGGAGAGGAGCGCATTATTTAGAGAGAATGAGGGGTTTTCAGTGGTCGCTCCGACTAGAATCAATAGCCCTCTTTCCAAAAAGGGGAGAAAGAGGTCTTGCTGAGCCTTGTTAAAACGGTGGATTTCATCGACAAAGAGGATGTGTTGTTTGCAGAGCAAGGGACTTTCCTCTAGAGACTGGATCAGTTTTTTAATCTCCGTTGTTCCCCCGCCGACAGCACTCAATGCCGTAAATTGTAGGGGGAAGCTGTGGGCATAGAGGCGCGCTAGCGTCGTTTTCCCACATCCGGGAGGGCCCCAAAGTAAAATCGAAAGGGGAGAGCCTTTTTTCACGATTTTAGATAAAATCCCCTCCTCTCCAATCAAATGCTCTTGTCCTACAACATCCTGCAAGGAGATGGGTCTACTTTTTTCAGCTGAAGGTCTATGCATAATTACCTAAGTTATATACCCAAACACTCTGTACTGGACAATTTTTTCCTAGAAGACAAAAGCAGAAGAAAAATAACAAGATATTAGGATGGACAGGATAAAAAGCAAAAAAATAAATTTCCCCATCCTGTCCATCCTAATATCTTGTTATTTCTCTCCTCGATTTTTTCAGACGAGAAGTTTTGTCCAGTACAGAGACCCAAACAACTTCAAACGTGGGTTTTTCTCAGCGTCGTTAGCCGCTGAATTTGGTCCCATCTGCATCGCCCAACTCATTCGAGTTGAGCTGCTTCGATGTCGATTTCGCCTGGACCAAATTCAGGGCGACTCCTTGAGGAAAACCCACGTTTGAAGTTGTTTGGGTATAGTTAAGGCTTTTAAATTAATTTTATTTAATTTAATCATTTTAATTCGTATTATTACATTTAAGGGGTGATGAGGAATTGCATTATTCCTCCCTTTGTATTTTTATAAACCTAAATTAGAGAGTCATTCTATGAAAGATTTCAATAAACAGCCCAATAAACCACAACAAAACCCAAAATGGGACAAAAAGCCGGAGCAATCTCCCTCTACAAATCCTCATCAACAGCCTAAAGCTCCCAACGCACCAGCGTGGCCACAAAAGAAAAACTACGGTGGATAAGAATCGCTTGCTCGCATTTTAAATGCTAGCGGAGATTTTTTTTCAAGGGCACATCTTTAGATGTGCCTCTCTTCTTCTTTATACAAAGCTTCTGCTTGAACTTTATTTTCAAAATATCTAGAATTGCCCTTCGAGATGAAACTTGCACACGTAGAGGGATTTATGAGTTTTAAGACACTAAAAAACACTGTATTGGGACTCTCATTGGTTACGATGGTGTCCGCTCATTCTTATCTAACAGCAGAAGAGGCTTCTATGCATTTTAGCGAACCAAAACAGGCGATGGAATTTGAGACGGCCAAGAGCTATCTCGCCGTGATTCATACTTCTAAAGGGGATGTGACCTGTGAGCTCAACTTTAAAGAAGCTCCCTTGTCTGTAACGAATTTTGTTCAGCTGGCTCAGGGGGGATTTTATAACGGCCTTAATTTCCATCGCGTAGTGCCTAATTTTGTTGTTCAAGGGGGGGATCCTGAAGGGACTGGAAGAGGAGGGCCTGGTTATACAGTCCCTGCGGAAATTAAGCTCCCCCATGCCCAAGGGGCTTTGGCGTGGGCGCGCCTTTCTGATCAAATGAACCCTCAAAAACGCTCAAGTGGCTCCCAATTCTATATTGCTCTAGAGAAAATCCCCTATTTAGATGGGGAGTATACCGTGTTTGGGCAGACGATCGCCGGATTTGAGGTTGTGAAGAAAATTGAGCAAGGAGACATAATTAAATCTATTGATATAGCCTTAAAATAAAGTCCTTTTACTTTTAACATCTAAGATGTTTTCGATGTTTAAAGCTGTCTGATTGTATTTTTGTTTTATTTTTTTCTCATCGACAAAAATGCCCTCTGGATACATCCAGAGGGCATTTTTTTAATTTGCTATCTTCTAATAAAAGCTTATTTTAAATTTTTTTCTTTAAATATAAATAATATTTAGTTTATATATAAATGTATAGGATGAAGATAAATTTAAAGCTCTTCTGCAAGTAACGCAGAAGATCTAAAAAGTCCTATTATTCAAACTAAGGAGAATACTATGGCTAAAAAAGCAAAAAGAGCTCGTAAGTCAGCTCGTAAAACAGGTCGAAAAACTAAAAGAGCTAAATGCAAAACTTCTTGCAAAAGCAAATCACGTAGAAAAAGAGCTGCTTCTCGTAAGTAGTTTCTAAGACAGGATTTAGGCTACGACGCTAGTGGGGCCTAAATCTTTCTCTCGTCGAGCAGGTCATGGCCTGCTCGATTTTTTTTTGTAAAACGAACTGCGCAACAACACCTATGCGAGTCGGCTTTTCTTTCTAAACACGTACACCCCTTGAGAGATGAGTGCGCCAATGACAACACCGGCAAGGACGTCGCTGAGATAGTGGTCTGTCAAGACGATGCGGCATAGAGATAGGATGCAAGCTAAGGCAAGGAAAAGCCAAGACAATCTGGGATAAAAGCAGGCGAGAATGCCAAAACAAGCGCCTAGCGTGCAGCCGTGCCCAGAAGGGAAGGAGAAATAGGCATTTGTGAATTTAAACCAGGTAAAGCCAAAAATCTCCTTTGAAAATAGCAGGTGGGGACGGGCTCTTCCCGCGATACATTTCATAACGTAAATGATTAGGTTGGCAAGAGGAACGCTAATGACAAAGAGAAGTAAGCGGTTCGTAAGGGCCTCTTTTTTCTTCAATAGCTTAAAAATAAAAAACAGCAGCGGCCACACGACATAATTGGTATTGGGGTGAGCGATATCTGACACGAGAGCTGCGATGACTTTAAGAGGACCATGGACATGCTGAAAGGCGTAGGCTAAGGGGATGTCAAAAAAATGGTAACTGAAGGCGCAGACAAGGAGAGTTAAAAAAATAAGGAGTTTCCAATGACAAATGAATAGGGCGTCTTGATGGATTTTTTTAAAGGGAATAATCATTAATACACAATTTATTTTTATAAATGTTAGTATTATGAATAGGATGTTTTCTTGTCAACTGAGCTTTATACCCCAGGACACCTGCAAAGTCTTTCAAGACTAACCTTACAAATTTAAGAAAAATAACAAGATATTAGGATGGACAGGATGAGAAAATCGGGAAATTTTTTACCTTTTTCCATCCTGTCCATCCTAATATCTTGTTATTTTTCTTCCTGTTTTAAAGAGGGCAAGTCACAAGGACTTTGCAGGTGTCCTGCTTTATACCCAGGTCAACTAGAGGGATAGATGTCTATTGCAATCATTGGGTGTGGGGTGATGGGAAGTGCGTTGGCGACTCATCTGGCTTTGCGCCATCGAGTCTTTCTCTATGATCATAACTCTCACAAGAGGGAGCAATTAGCTCAGAAAATTAAAGCCGCTCCCTGCTCCACTATGCAAGGAGCTGTTGTCCAAGCCCAGATCTGTTTTCTTTGCGTGAAACCCAAAGATTTACCCCTCGTCGCAAAGGAGTTGGAAACGACTTCTTTAAAGGGAAAAATCTTGGTGAGCATTTTGGCGGGCACTTCCCTTACAACATTGCATGGCTATTTCCCTGAGGCGCAACTCGTGCGTTCGATGCCCAACTTAGGATTGATTTATGAGCAGGGGGTCCAAGGGCTTGTAGGAGGCCCAAATCTCTCTTCCTCGTCCAAAGAACTTGTAGAGAGGGTGATGATGGGGATGGGACTGAATTTGTGGCTGTCTGAAGAGAAAATTGAGGCATTGACAGCGCTGAGCGGATCAGGTATTGCTTTTATTTTAGTCATGATAGAGGCTCTGATCGACGGTGGGGTGGATTTAGACTTTGAGCCTCAAGTGGCGCAAGAGATTGTGCTTCAGACCTTAAAAGGGGCCCTCTCTCTTCTTGAAAAATCGGGGAAAGGTTGCAAAGAGCTGATCCTCCAAATCGCCTCTCCCGGGGGAACCACGGTGGCGGGGCTTAAGGTGATGGAAGAGGGGAGTGTACATTCTGGAATTGTTAAGACACTTCGGGCTTGTCATGATAAGGCTTTAATTATGAATAAGGGAATACAAGGTCATGGGAAAGAAAATTGAGCCCCGCTCTATTCAACAAAATGTCGATACATTTTTCAAGATTTTAAATAAGGTCAAGGCAAAGCCTACCCCCACAACACTTGTTTTTCAGGCGTGGATCCATCGTCAGACGGGGGAAGTGAAAGACGCCCCTCCTTCTTTGGATGAAAAGGAATGGGAACAAGTCGAGCTCAATTGCACCTATGATGCAGAGAAAAAAGAGATCCGATTTAAGGAAGGGACTCCTCTTTCGTTGCATCCCCTAGCGCGCAGAGTATTTAAAGAAGCACTCCATACTTTTAAAAATGTGATCAAAACGTTTCGCGGAGAGGATTTTGCAGAGCAGATTCGACACATGTCGACTCTAAGTGGTTCTGCTTCAGCTGTGACAGATAATCATCTCATCGCCTCGGCGTGGCATAGCGGCGATCGATCTAAGGCAGAGGAGTTGCTTGGTATCGGGAAGAAAAATCTCCTGCCCCAGGGAACTTACCTTTTTCGCAAAGACTCCTTTGCGGAAATATTAGAACAGCAGCTTTCCTCTCAAAGGGAAGGGGAGATCACCTGCCTTACAGTGACGGTGTTAGGCTCTGACAAAAAGGTAAGCGACTATACGCTCGTGCGAACGGGTGGCTCTTGGCAGATATATAACGACGATCCCCAGCTACAGCAGCAGGGTTTTCCTAACCTTACGGCTCTACTGAAAGCGAAGAAAAATCTCTTCATCCATCCGCTGTATTCCCCTTCTGAATCTTGCGCAGATGCAGAGCGATGAGCACTAACAGGCCTAAGCTCAATAAGCTAAAAACGCCAGAAGGGAAAACGTGCAGGGTTTTAGCAAAGCGGTAAGTGAAAAACCCATCGAGCAAGAAGAGGAGGACAAGGGCTACTTGAGAAGCCTTTGTCTTCCCTCTGTAAATGCCATAGGAAAGTCCTAGCAAAATCAGTCCGAAACTCCCTCCCATCACTAGAGAGATCATAGATCCCCCCTTGAGAAAGCCCATTAGGCCTCCCAATACGAGGCAAAGGGAATAAGAAAAGGTGAGTAAACCTGTCGTTTTCATGTAGTAAACCTCTATAAATTTTTTTATGTGATTGTAATCTAACGGAGAATTCTCTTCTATTTAAATGTAACTCATTGAGTTTAAATAACATTTGATTAAGCCCCCCGTTTTTAACCTTTGACTTATGCTGTGCTAAAGGGGTACAATGGGCTCAAATTAGGTCATTTAAGAGCATGAATATTACAAGAAAAGTTTATAATTGGGCGGCTCAAAAGGCACATTCTCCCCATGCCTCTTGGTGGCTGGCGCTCATTTTTTTTCTCGAAATGTTCCTCTTTCTTCCAATGGACGCTCTGTTAATTTTGTTTTGCATGCATACCCCTCAAAGGCGCTATCTCTACGCCCTTGTCTCGACCCTTTCTTCACTTTTTATTGGCATGATCGGGTATGGGGTGGGGTATTTGCTCTGGGATAGTGTGGGGGATTTTGTGACTAAGTATCTGATTTCCCCTTCCTTTTTCGAGCGGCTCGTGACTCATTACAACGAGCATGAATATGCCGCTGTCTTTTTAGGAAGCTTTTTGCCGATCCCTTTCAAGGCTGTCACGATTTCAGCAGGGTTTTGTCAGCTCTCGATCGGAGGCTTTCTCATCGCGCTATTTTTTGCAAGGGCAGTGCGCTTCTTTCTCTTGGCAGAAATGATGCAACATTTTGGGACACAGATCCGCAATTTTGTCGACCGCCATTTCGGCAGTCTCATGGTGGCCTTTGGAGCCAAGGTAGCTCTGACTTTTGCCTTCTTTTGGATCTTGGGGAATTAATGATTAATTTAGAAGAGGCAGCAGATCTCATACGGCAAGGATACCTCGTCGCTTTTCCCACAGAGACGGTCTATGGGCTGGGCGCTAGCATCCAACATCCCGAGGCGATAGCCCGTATTTTTCAAGTCAAAAAGAGGCCTGCGGACAACCCCCTCATCGTCCACATCCATTCTATAGAGCAAGTTGAAGAGCTCGCAGAAGAGATCCCGGCCGTTTTTTACATTTTAGCCATCCATTTTTGGCCAGGCCCTTTGAGCTGTGTGCTGAAAAGAAAGCCCTCTGTCCCTTCGATCGTCTCTGCAGGACTCGACTCGATAGCGATCCGGATCCCCTCTCACTCCCTTGCCCTGGAGTTAATCCGTCGCGTGGGATCCCCGCTCGTAGCGCCCTCTGCCAACTTATCGGGAAAACCCAGCTCCACCTGTGCAGCTCACGTCCTAGAAGATTTTCAGGGGCAGATTGCAGGGATTCTCGACGGGGGCAAATCTCTTTTGGGCATCGAATCGACGGTGGTGGATTTGCGAAAAGAAGGAGAGGTCGTCTTGCTGCGCCCCGGATCGATTGGTATAGAGGATTTAGAGCGGGTCCTTGGAGCCCCCGTCACCCTTTTTTCAGGAAAAGGGTCTGCCCCCTCGCCGGGAATGAGATACCGCCATTATTCCCCCGAGTGCCCCGTGAAGCTTTTTAAGACAGATAGAGAACTGCAAGAGTATTTAGAAAGGGCCCCTCTAAAAAAACGGATGCTCTTATCGGATCCTGCTCAAGAAAAGACGCCTCACTTCGATTCTTATTTGCTTTCTGCAGAAGAGCTGTATGCTTTATTGAGACAGGCAGATAGAGAAGAATATGAAGAGGTGCTCGTCTTTTGCAACCAGACAACCCCTTTAGCGCTCATGAACCGCCTCACTAGAGCGGCTGATTCAGTTTAAGGGATTCTTCCGCATAGCGGCTTCTGGTGAAGCGATTTCAACCCATGTAATTAACCTGTCGAGTTTTGTTTTGTCTACCACCCCTCCAAAGGAGAGATGAGAGGGATGGGGATCTTTAGGGTCTGTACGGCGGAGAATAGTGTCTTTTGGATCTTTATATACTGTTCCTTGGTAAGTAACCCCTTGTTGGTTTTCCTGAGGTACTTTGCAATATAATAAAGATTGTATTTCCCAATCCCCTTGATTGTTTTTAAAAAGATGTTCAACCAGTAGGCGTTCTGTATCGTTCTGCACTAGTACAAACGCAGGTGTTCCTGTAGCGTTCTTGTAGACCATTACTGGATATAAGTCGTTGAGAATAGATTTCGGGCGGGGGACTGTCTCCTGCCACCGATTAAGATCGCTTGAGCCAAAGAGCTTCTTGAAAATATGTTTGTAGTCATCTTTAGAGAAGGGAGGAAGGGATTCGATGTTTTTGAAAGCACTGAGAACGACTTCGTCAGTCTTAGGGGAAGAAAGGATGCCCTCCGGTTCTTTGATGGTTCTCGGTTCTTCCCATTTTAGAATCTTCCATTTCACAAGGGATTGGGCTTCTCGTAAGGCCATTTGTGCCGTTAATAGATCTCTTTTTTTACAAGCATCTTCCCATGTGGGGGAAAAGAGGGCTTTGATCTTTTCTATTGCTTTAATGTTATTTATGAGCTCCTTGTTGATCTCCTGATAATTGGATACAAGTTTAAGAAATTTAGGGTCTAGCTGTTCAGCTTTGAATAAAACTGGGGTCTCTAGTTCAGGTTTTTTGAACAGATTTTTTATAGCCAATGTATATATTTGAGTCGTTCCCTGAGGTAAAGGGGGTAAGGAATCTGCGTTAGGGCTGCCTTGTGGGGCTCTTGGTATTTGCGGTATTGCCATAATTTCCTCTGTGCATTAAACTAATTTGTCCTTATGCTCATTCTATGCATTTTCAGAAATATAGTATAATATAAATTTAATTTTTTGTCATCAGGACACCTGCAAAGTCCTTGTGACTTGCCCTCTTTAAAACAGGGAGAAAAATAACAAGATATTAGGATGGACAGGATGGAAAAAAGGTAAAAAATTTCCCGATTTTCTCATCCTGTCCATCCTAATATCTTGTTATTTTTCTTAAATTTGTAAGGTTAGTCTTGAAAGACTTTGCAGGTGTCCTGACAGTGTCATAGAGAAAACGCTTCTCATCTTGCTGTTAAGCTCTTCCCACTCTAGCTCAGCTACGCTCCTCTCAACAATGCCTGCTCCTGCAAACTGGTGGAGCTGGCACTCCTGCAACAGGCAAGAGCGGATGGCTACATACAGGGCTGTCCTCTCGAGAGAGATGACCCCAACAGGGGCCCCATACCAACCCCGATCGAACGACTCTAGCTCTTTGAGTAAAGAGAGAGCTTTTTCCTTGGGATAACCTCCTAAGGCGGGGGTGGGATGTAGGGCTTGGCGCACAGTCTCATCGGAAATTCCTGGCAATATCTCTGCCGTAAGCCGGTTATAGAGGTGCTGGAGTTGTGAAGTTTTGATGATTTCGTCTCTCCCTTCCCATTTTAAGCGAGTGACTAGAGGGGTCAAGGTCTCTTCTAACCCTTGCTTTACCACTTGAAATTCCCTTTGTTCCTTCGCCCCGTGTAGTAATTCTAATGCAAAACGCTTTTCTTCTTCTTGCGTCTTCCCACGAGGCCTCGTGCCGGCAATCGCCTCTGTCCGCAAAGAGGACCCGCTCCTTTCGAAGAGCAGCTCAGGAGTGGCTCCAAAAAAGCAGTGGTGAGAAGAGAGTTGAAAGGCGAAGAGGGTGGCCTCTTTTTGCGTATTTTGCAATGTGACGAGCAGGGGGTATAACGAGAGGGGAGTAGCAAATGTCCATGTGGTCTGTCTTGCTAAGACGAGTTTTTCGATCTGTTTGGAGGCAATCGCATCGAGCGTCAAAGAGAGGGCCTTTTCCCATTCAGCAAAGAGGGGAAGGTCTTGTCGGCTCATAGGGGCACTTGGAGGTATACTGCGCCCGCTTAGGTTTTGTGAATTTGGACTGGCTGCAACTTCGCAAAATCGATCCTCCTCGTCGCCCTTGCCAATTTGGCAATGGGGCTCCTCGTTCAGAGCGCGAACAAAGTTCTCTTCGATTTTACTTTGTTTCGCAGAGTCCAAATTCACAAAACCTAAGCGGGTGCAGTATAGATGCTTTTCATCCCTTACGGTTTCAAGGGGAGGGGGAACTTCTTCAAAAGAGTAGAATACAGCCACAGTTTCCCCATCAGTCTGGGAAATTTCAATTTGGGGTAACCAAAAGCAGCTTCGAGGGAATCCTTCCCATACGGAGTGTTTTCCATTGGGCTCTGCAAAGCTAGAGCCTCCATACAGACGGACCTGCCCCTCTACAGAGGGGATTGAGGGAAACATCAAAAGGCTGCCCACAGCTGCTCTTGTTGTCAAACTCCCCTTTTCTTTCCAGAAGACTTTGGGATAGAGGGACTGGGATTCGAGCCATGCGAGGAGGTCTTGTCGTTCTATTCTTTTTTCTATCCGTTGAAGGGGGATCGTTTTTCCATTAAGGATGCAGGGGAGCTTCATTTTTATCTCCCTGGTAGATGGTCGCAATACCGCCTAAGATGAGCGTCTCTTTGACATCGATAAAACCCGCAGCGCGGAGCTTGCCTGTAAACTTTTCCCCTTGAGGGAAAGTTTCAATGGTCTCGTTGAGGTAGCGATAGGCTTTGAAGTGTTGTGAGATGCAGCCGCCCATGAAAGGAAGGCAGTAGCGCAAATAGAAGAGGTGCAGAGATCTTAACCACCGCTTTCTCGGAATGGTCCCCTCTAAGATTAAAAGACGTCCTCCCGACTTTAAAACGCGTCTAAATTCTTTAAAGGCAGCCATAATGTCGGTGACGTTGCGAATGCCAAAAGAAATCGTTAAACAATCAAAATGTCCATCGGGAAAGGGGATCTCAAGTGCGCTTGCGACTTGGAAAAATGCTTTGGAGGCGTAGGTTTTTTTTTGTACTTTCTTCTCTCCAATTTTAATCATCTCTTGGGCAAGGTCAATGCCTACTACAGACTCGATCTTAGGTTCCTTTTCCAGTAGGGCGATGAGTTGGTCCCCTGTGCCCGTTGCACAATCGAGAATACACATCTTATCTCGTTTGGGAAGCAGTGTTGCGAGCTTTTTTCTCCAGAGCTGATCGAGCCCCAATGTAATCACCCTGTTCGCCCTGTCAT
>JAHFTN010000032.1 GCA_023269365.1 Chlamydiota bacterium
CACCAATCCCTCCCCTTCCCCCATTGAACCCCCCTCCCCCTCCTCCTCCTTCTCCTACCTGTCCATTCCCGCTATCATTGTTTCCCTGCCCGCCTACAGCTATGTTATTAGAAAACGTGATCCCCGTGATTTGTGCTGTGGCAAATTCATTAATGAACAAAGCAGCTCCAGCTCCTAATCCTCCTCCACCAAGCATAGAACCTCCTGCCCCTCCTTGAGCCTTGCAGGAATCGATAACCATGTTAGAAATCGTGGCAATTCCACTGATGATGGAAAATGCGGGGTAAGTACTAGTTCCGCTAATTGTCACTGTGGAAGCAGTCCCATTGGTATTAAATGTATAATTACCCCCAGTGATTCCATCGTACCCCACGGGATAGAGGTTATTGCCTAAATTCACTCCCGTTACCCCGAAGACAATATTGCCCCCTCCCGATTGGTTAGCTTGATAAATGGCCGCGCTTAATGAACCATCGCCCGTTGCTCCTGTGTCGTTGGGATTAGTTACTGAAAATGTAGAAGAGATCAGTTCCGAATAGCAACAGAGAGAAACGATGAGAGAGCCTCCCTGTATAAAAGAGCGGACCGATTTATTTTTCATGTTGAATTGAGATATTTTCATAGAGCTTTTTTTGGTAAGAGGTTTAGGAACTTATCTTAATAAAACTTTTCGTCGAATTTTGCAATTCTTTCTAATACTGGACTTTAGCCATCGGTGGAGGCAATTTCGCGTCTAAAGCCAATAGAGCCAGGAGACTTTATTTCGCGAACTTGCTGTCCCCCAATGGCCAAAGTTCAGTCCCAATGAACCTATCCGCAAAGTCGAGCATTCTGTTAAAAATCAGAGCTCTCGATTTTGCGGATAGGTTCATAAGCCATGATGAGGGCTTGGGCTTGATTGGAGATCTGTTCTTGCTGGCATTTTTCCAACACCTTGGCTTGAGCCAAGGCTTGCCGTTTATAGCCTAGCATGAAGAGAGTTTTGGTGCGGTTGAGAAGGGTGGGGAGGTGGGTGGGGTCGAGCTTGAGGGCTTTTTCAATGTAATTAAGAGCCATCAGGTTATTTCCCGTCTGTAGATAGAGGGCGCCTAGAGTTTGCAAGTCATAGAGCGACTCGGGATTGAGAAGGACGAGCGCTTCATAGAAAGTGGTGGCGGTATCATACTTTCCCTGCTTAATATAGGAGTACCCTATGAAGCGCACGTCTTCTAACTCTTCTTTCCCCCATCCTAAAACTGACAACCATTCCACTTGAGCCACCCTCTTTCTCGTCACCCTTTACTATACTGGTGCATTCTTCCGTTAATTTCAAGGTTGAGTTTTCCACGTTCTACAGCTTGGTTTAAGCTAGAAGTTAAGACCTCTTGCTCTTTGCTGTGGCGCTCTGCATCGAGTGGGCTGCTTGAGGGAGAAGGCGTATTGGCAACCTTGTCTATCAGCGCGCCGAGTTTATTTTCTGAGGCAATCGAAGCAAAAAAAGGGGCAAGTCCCCTCTGTTCGTAAAACCCAACGGGCGCGGGGATCGAAGCCCAGGGGGTCGTGGTGGGTTGTGTATTTAATAAAGCTTCAATTTCTCCCATGTGGGAAGGTTTGAGGACAGAGGTTTCAGTCTGACTGGGAATTCCTCTCGCATCGGAGATAAGGGAGGGATCGAGCTGCTCTTGCCTTTGTGCATAGTCCCGCGAAGCTTCTGGACCTAGATTGCTTATTTCTAAGGGCATGGGGTATCTCCTCTACTGTCTTTAGCATTTGCCATGCACTCTTTAATTTATCAACTCATATGTTTAATACACTTTTCATAGAGGTCTTTTCCCACTCATTCCCACTTTTTCATTTCTTTAAAATAGCACTGAATATAAAGGGGTTATCCAATCGGGTTGGGGAGTATTTTGGGGAGAAAATTTTAAAAAAGATTGATGATTTGTGGATTGAATGCTAAATTGTGGGAAATGGTGGGAATCAAGTGGGCAAGTTCTTTTTTAGCGGTTCTACTTTAGCTAAGCTCGACGAGAAGGGGAGATTCGTTCTTCCCCAGCAGATGCGCTTTGGCCTTGTGGAAGAGGGCGTTTTAGAATTTAGTCTGGGGTTGGGTCTTGGGGGCTGTTTAGCGATCTACAGACAGAGCGACATCCAGAAAATTGTCGAAAAATTCCAAAAAAAACAGCACTTGGGCAAGTACCAGAAGTTTTTCACCTTGTTTTTTTCTACGCTTCATCAGACAGGTTGCGACAAAGTGGGACGGGTCATGATCCCTCAAATCTTGAAAAAAGCGGTCGGGATTAAGTCGGGGATTACAGTTGCTGGCGTTTTGAACAAGATCGAGATCTGGCCGCAAGAGGTGTACGAGTCTCAGCTGAATGCGGTCTTGAGCGGTAAAGATAAAGAGATGAATTTGGCAACACTTACAGAAGAGGCATTTGCCCTACTAGAGAGTGAAGAAGAAGAGGTCTTCTGATGAGTAAGAAAGCCCCTCATACGCCGATTATGGTCGCAGAAGTTCTTCGTTGTTTAGATGGGGCGCATCTCAAGGTGTTTTTTGATGGGACTTTGGGCGCGGGGGGACATGCGAGGGCCATTTTAGAAGCGCATCCTGAAATAGAGCGTTACATCGGCTGCGATAAAGATCCCGAAGCGTTGGCCATTGCGCGGGAAATCCTTTGCCCTTGGGCTGGAAAAGTGGAGTTTGTCCATGGGGACTTTACTCACCTAGATCAGATTTTACAGGAAAGACACATTCCTCTTGTCGAGGGTTTTTTTTTGACTTAGGAGTCTCCTCTATGCAGCTAGATCGAGGAGAAAAAGGGTTTAGTTTTTCTAAAGAAGGCCCTTTAGATATGAGGATGGATCCCACAGCAGAGCTCAGCGCGACAGAAGTTGTCAATGAGTGGTCTGAAGAAGAACTCGGTTCTCTATTTCGTGATTTAGGCGAAGAGCCCCGCTGGAAAAGAGCCGCAAAAGCAATTATAGATGCAAGAAGAAAGCATATGATTAAAACGACAACACAGCTAGCAGAGATTATCAAAGACGCACTGCAGACGCCTCTCAAGGGAAAATGGCACCCAGCGACGCTGATCTTTCAGGCGCTGCGCCTCTTTGTGAATAAAGAACTAGAAGCCGTTACACAAGGAGTGGCTAATGCGATCAAAAGACTCGCACCGGGTGGAAGAATTGGAGTGATGAGCTTTCACAGTCTAGAAGATCGGATCGTGAAAAATATATTTAGAGAAGCTGCTTTTTCGCCTAAAAAACCTAAGATGGGGACCCCGCCGGCTCTTTTGCGCCTGCTTACAAAAAAGCCGCTGAGTCCCGATTTTTCCGAGGTGAAGGCAAATCCAAGAGCGCGCAGTGCTAAATTGCGCTTCGCACAGAGGGCATAATGGGAAATGCTTCTTTTTTGCCAAAAGCGTTTCTCTTAAGGGTGCTGCTCTGCATCGGGATGTTCGGGTTTTCTTTATATTCCTATCTCAACCAACAAAACCTGGTGACTCAAAAGAGGCTGACAATTCCGCTCATCGCTAAGCAGATTAAAGAGTTAAAGGAAGCCAACACCTGTTTGCAGTATGAGATCGACCTTTTTGAGAGCCCGGAGCATCTGATGGAGCTGGCGGCTAAGAGTGAATTTTCCCATCTTAAACAGCCCCTCCTCAAAGAGATCCTCGCCATGCAAGAGGGGAGCGCTTTGCATGGGGGAATTGAAGAGGTGGAGCCCCCACTCTCCACAGCATCCCGGTTCAGACTGGCGCTTGGCGCAAAGCGATAAATATAGGCATCTTCTATGGGGCCTGACTTAGTCTCCCGCAAACGTTTAGTCATTGTTTCTATCTCTCTTTTCTTTTTGTTTGCCTTGCTCATTATTTCCTTCTTCAAAATACAGATTGTAGAAGGGGAGAAGTGGACACATCAAGCCAAAATTCAGCATCAACTCATTGTGACAGAGCCATTTAAGCGTGGGCTGTTCTATTCGAATACCTCTCTTAAGCTAGGGCACCCAGAAACGCCGCAGGCCTTTGTCACAGATATCCCCAAATTCCACCTCTACGCAGATCCACAAGGGATCCCGCCCGAATACAGAGAAGAGATTGTAAAGAGGGTGTGCTTCCTATTGCAGATTCAAGGAAAAGAGGGGTTCAAACTAAAAGAACAGCTCGAGAAAAAGAGTCGCTCTCGAAAGTTGGTTCTCGGGTTGGATAAAACACAGCTCGATCGATTCAATCAGTGGTGGCTTCCCTTTGCTAAATCGAAAAAATTGCCGCGCAACGCTCTGTTTTTTGTGCAAGACTATAAGCGCTCTTACCCCTTTGGGAAGTTGCTAGGGCAGGTGCTGCATACCGTGCGCGATGAGAAGGATGCCCTGACCCATCAGCCGATTCCGACAGGGGGTTTAGAGCTGATCTTCGATAAGATGTTGAAGGGGAAAGAGGGGAAGCGGCTGATCTTGAGATCCCCTCGGCACAGTATGGAGACGGGGCAGGTGATCTCAGCGCCAGAAGATGGGGCTGATGTCTATCTGACGATTAACCACTATCTGCAAGCGGTTGCAGAAGAGGAGATCGCGCGCGCTGTCAAGAGCGCAAATGCCAAGGGGGGATGGGCCGTTTTAATGGAGCCAAAGACGGGGGAGGTATGGGCGCTTGCTCAATACCCCTACTTTGAGCCGGAGCATTACAGACGCTATTTCAATAGCAAAGAGCAGCAAGAGCACACGAAGGTGAAGGCGATTGCCGATGCCTATGAGCCTGGATCGACGATGAAGCCTTTGACACTTGCACTTGCCCTAAAGGCAAATCAGGAATTAAAAAAACAGGGGAAACCGCCTCTATTTTCCCCCTCTGAAAAAATAGCGACAGCCAATGGGGGATTTCCCGGAAGGGCAAAACCGATCCACGACACGAAGACCCATTCTTATCTGAATATGAATTTGGCTCTGCAAAAATCTTCAAATATCTACATGGCGCGCCTCGTGCAGAGGATCTGCACCTCTCTTGGGGAGAAATGGTATCGCAACGCGCTACAAGAGGTGTTTGGCTTTGGAGTAAAGACGGGAGTAGAGCTCCCTTCAGAAAGCCCGGGTAATCTCCCTACACCGGGCAAGCTCCATCCCAATGGGAGGATGGAATGGTCAACCCCGACCCCCTTTTCGATCGCCTTTGGGCACAATATCTTAGCCAATAGCCTGCAAATGTTAAAAAGTTATGCCATCATCGCCAACGGGGGTTATGACGTGAAGCCGACGCTAGTGAGGAAAGTGATTCGTCAACATCGAGAAGGCACAGAAGAGATCTTGCTCGACCATACAACAGATCTCAAGGGGAAAAGACTTTTGGACAAAGAAGTGGTAGATCAGGTGATTTTAGCGATGAAAGCGGTGACAAAACCGGGAGGAACGGCATCTAAGGCAGATATCTTCGGTTACACGGAGGCAGGCAAGACGGCCACATCGGAAAAAATCATCGCCGGCAGCTACTCCAAGAAAGACCATATCTCTACCTTCATCGGCTTTGCGCCAGCGCAAGAGGCGCGTTTTGTGCTGTTGATCGCCATCGATGAGCCTGAATTTAGATATACCCCTGGCATAGGGAAAAACCAACATGCGGGAAACTGCTGTGCGCCCGCCTTTGCAGAGATAGGCCTTCGCACCTTGCAATACTTAGGAGTTGAACCCGATGACCCTTATGGCTATCCTGTAGGAGATCCTCGTCGCGATGCGACAAAAGCCGATTTTATAAAAGAAGTGAATCTCTTAAAAGAGCTCTACCAACAATGGAACGGTCCCAAACACTAACACAGCTTTTAAAGCAGATTCCCTTCTGTGCAGTTGAAGGCCCTACGGACAGGGTCATTACGGGTTTAAATTCTAATTCCAAAACAGTGGCCCCCGGACATCTCTTCATCGCCAAACAAGGGTTGAGCGCGCATGGGGCGCAGTTTATCCCCTCTGCTGTGGCACAAGGGGCGGTGGCTCTTTTAGTAGACGCTTACTACCCTGCATTTCCTGAAGTGACGCAGCTCATCTACCCCGACGTGCCCTCCATGGAGGCTTTACTTGCACGCGCTTTCTATGACCACCCCCAAGACAAACTCTTCCTTGTCGGTATTACGGGGACCAATGGAAAAACCACCACCTCCTACCTCGTGCGCCACCTGCTAGGGGAGTGTGGCTTAATTGGCACGGTCGAGCAGTGCATAGGATCGCAGAGCTTCCCCTCGACACACACCACCCCTGATGTGTTGCAAAACTACAGCCTTTTCCATGAGATGGTAAAGGCTAGGTGTGATTCTTGCGTGATGGAGACCTCTTCCCATGCGCTGCATCAGGGGCGCCTCCGCTCTATTTTGTTTGATGTAGCCGTCTTTACAAACCTCACACAAGACCACCTCGACTACCACTCTACGATGCAAGAGTATGCAGAGGCAAAAGCTTTGCTCTTTACCTCATTGAAAGCGGGTAGTACAGCTGTTGTCAATGCAGATTCCCCCTATAGCGACCTGATGATTAAATCGTGTTCAACACAATGTATTCGCTACGGCATAGAAGCTCCATGCGATTTAAAGGCAAGTGACCTCCATCTGCATTCCTCAGGCACGGCATTCACCCTTTCTTACAAGGAAAAAAAGTGTACATTCACAAGCCCCCTCATCGGCCGCTACAACGTTTACAACCTACTTGCCGCAATGGGAGTGGGTCTCGCTCGGGGTTTAAACCTAGAGTGCATGGCAACAAAACTTGAATCCTTCATCAATGTTTCTGGGCGCCTCGAATCTGTCCCCAATGCCAAAGGACTCAACATCTATGTCGATTATGCCCATACCGACGACGCACTGAAAAACGTCTTGCAAACCCTTCAAGAGATCAAGAAAGGCCGCCTCATCACCGTCTTTGGCTGTGGAGGGAACCGCGACCCCCACAAACGTCCCAAGATGGGCGCTGTCGTTGAAGAGCTCTCCGATGTGACTCTCATCACTTCCGACAACCCCCGCACAGAAAACCCTCAAGAGATCATCCGACAGATCTTAGCCGGTCTCAAGCAACCCGGAGAAGCTCTTGTCATCGAAGACAGAAAAAGAGCCATCGAACACGCCATCCAGATGACCACCCCCGAAGACATCGTCCTCATTGCCGGCAAAGGACACGAAAAGGTGCAGTTATGCGGCAGCACAACCTTTCCCTTTGATGACAAGAGCGTTGCTAGCGCCGCTTGTCGCATCACAAAAGAAGAAGAGGAGAAAATAACAAGATATTAGGATGGCCAGGATGGGGATTTTATTTTCTATCCTGACCATCCTAATATCTTGTTATTTTCCCTGCAGGATTTTAGTTAACTGATTCTGGTTGCACTTGGTTTTTGAATTGGCCTTTTATAAATAATAAGTGCTTAAAAATCAATGAGTTAGGATTTTTCTAGCGGGAATTGCCAGCAATTTTTTAAAATTGGCTTGAATTAAATATGTCTTGCCTGATAAGCTTTTGAAGCAAATGAATTAATGATGCAATTATTTTCGAGGAAATATGATTTCGGACAGCCCCAATTGGTTCCCGAACCAGCTGTTTAAAAAAAATATGAACTCATTTCTGGACAGCCCCAATTGGCCCCAGAGCCAGCAGTTTGAAAGAGATATGAACTCATACGACCCCAATTGGGGCCAGAAGAGGGACTCGAACCCCAATTGGGGCCAGAAGAGGGACTCGAACACCAAGGATGTTCCCTTTTTCGGCTTACTCCCACCACCGGAGGCCTTACCACTACAAGGCGCCCTCCCTCCCACAGGGAAGGAGGTAGGATTGAATTCATCAGCATTGGCTGGGAGATGCTCTACGAATGAAAGGCCGCCATCATCAGCACCATCCATGATGTATTGTACATCTGGAAGATATGGTTTTGATCCTGCGTTATTTCCGCCGCCGCAGAGGCTACCTGATTCCAGCAGTTGGGGACCTCCTGATTCCAGCAATTCCCCCAAGTAACCAAACAAAACGCCCTATAAAGATCCTGTAAATGACCCTATATCCATCATTCAGATTGAGATCTTAGCCTGGACTTTAGCTAGACCTAAACAACTTCAAAAGTTGCTTGGGGTTAAGCCCGTTTTTTCATCAAAATTTTTGAGGATGAATTGGGGATTGCCAAATTTGCAAAGACTCTCTACAGTTAATTTAAACCGACGTAGCATTTTTTCTTAAGAGAGTCCCATGCGCTATTTTCGCGCGATTTTTTTTATCATAGGTTTTCTTGGGTGCGTCTTTCCGTGTCATGCGGCCAAACACCCCCTCTATCATGGGGTGCAGGGGAGTTATGAGTCGAGCGGCAATGCCTCCCCGAGTAGCTTAAAGCCGCTCATCGTCCTCGACGCGGGACATGGAGGGACAGATGAGGGCGCTAAGATCAATACCTTCATGGAGAAGAGGCTCACGCTGACGACCGCTTTGATGGTGAGGAAGTATTTGGAAGAGATGGGGTACCGGGTCATCATGACGCGGAGTAAAGATCTCTATCTGCCCTTACAGCGCCGGGTGGCTATTGCGAACAAGACGAAAGGCTCTTTATTTGTCAGCATCCACTTCAATTCAGCGCCAAGACAAGAGGTGCAGGGGATTGAGATCTTTTATTTTGACTCTAAAGAGATGTGGAGAACGAAGGCCTCGAAGCGTTTGGCCCAGTGTATCTTGCATAGGGCATTAGACCAGACAGAAGCGGTCTCGCGCGGCGTGAAGCAGGGAAATTTCCATGTGATCCGGGAAACCGACATGCCCTCTGTCCTTGTCGAGGGGGGGTTTATGACGAATCGGGAAGAGAGGGGCAAGTTGCGCGACAAAGAGTACTTGAGCCATTTGGCACTGGGGATTGCTCAAGGGATTGATAAATACATGCGTATGTAAATGGCGTTCTCGGCGCGAGTTGAACGCGCGACCTGTCGCTTAGGAGGCGACCGCTCTATCCACCTGAGCTACGAGAACACAGACTGAGTAATATGACACTAAGAGGGATAAAATGAAAGCAGATATTGGGTTAATTGGACTGGCCGTGATGGGACAAAATTTGGTCCTCAATATGAATGATCATGGGTTTAGCGTCGTGGTATTTAACCGCACCACCTCTAAAGTCAAAGATTTTTTAGGTGGGCCAGCTAAGAATACTCAAGTCATAGGGGCGATGTCGTTAAAGGAATTTTTTTCTGCATTAAAGCGTCCTCGTAAAGTGATGTTTATGGTCAAAGCGGGTCAGCCCGTGGATGACCTTATCGAAGAGTGTCTCCCCTTTTTGGAAAAAGGGGATATCATCATCGACGGGGGCAATAGCCACTACCCCGACACAGAGCGCAGGGTCACCACCCTTAAAGCGAAGGGGATCCTCTTTGTAGGGATGGGAGTCTCCGGAGGGGAAGAGGGCGCGCGCCATGGGCCGTCGATGATGCCGGGAGGGAACTTTTTAGCATGGGAGAGCATAAAACTGATCTTTCAGGCGATTTCAGCGAAGGCAAAAGAAGATGGGCTTCCCTGTTGCGAATGGATTGGGGAAGGGGGAGCGGGGCACTATGTGAAAATGGTGCATAACGGGATCGAGTATGGAGATATGCAGCTCATCTCAGAGGCGTATTTTCTTTTGAAGCATGTGTTGAAATGCAGTACAGATGAAATGCACTCGATCTTTCTCAAGTGGAATGAGGGAGTCCTTCACAGTTTTCTTATAGAAATTACAGCGCAAATTTTTGCCTATAAAGACACCGATGGAAAGCCGTTGCTCGATAAGATCCTCGATGTCGCAGGGCAAAAGGGAACGGGCAAATGGACGGGGATCAGCGCGCTCGATCTCGGCCTTCCTGTCACTCTTATCGCAGAAGCTGTCTTTGCACGGTGCCTCTCCTCGCTAAAAGAGGAGCGTTTACAGGCAGAAAAAATGTTTTCTCCCCCCCAAGTTGCCTTCAAAGGGGACAAAAAACAATATATCGAAGCAATAGGCCTTGCCTTATACGCCTCCAAGATCATTAGTTATGCGCAAGGGTTTATGTTGATGCGCTCGGCAGCGGGGGAGATGAAGTGGAAGCTGAACTACGGGCAAATCGCCCTGATCTGGAGGGAGGGGTGTATCATCCGGAGCCGCTTTCTCAATGACATCAAACAGGCATATGACAAGCAGCCCAACCTCCCTAACTTACTTTTCGACAGCTTTTTTTGTCAGGAGATCAAGCGCTCAGAAGGATCTTGGCGCCAGGTGGTCTCCACAGCCATCGAGCTCGGAGTCCCCGTGCCTTGCTTTAGCACGAGTTTGGCCTTCTTCGACGGGTACCGCACAGGGCAGCTCTCTGCCAATCTGATCCAGGCGCAGCGCGACTTTTTCGGCGCGCATACCTATGAGCGGATAGATCAGCCGCGCGGGAAATTCTTCCATACCAATTGGACGGGGACCGGAGGCAATATCACCTCAACCACTTACAACGTTTAGCTTTGTAGAAGAAAAAGCAGAAAAAAAATAACAAGATATTAGGATGGACAGGATGGGAGAATTTATCCTGTCCATCCTAATATCTTGTTACTTTTTCCTAGAATATTTAGTTGTCAGAGGCTTTGAGGACCTCCATGAAGGCAGATTGAGGGATGTTGACTTTCCCAATCTCTTTCATCTTTTTCTTCCCTTCCTTTTGCTTCTCCCAGAGCTTGCGCTTGCGCGTGATGTCGCCGCCGTAACACTTGGCGGTCACATTCTTGGTTAGAGCGCGGATCGTTTCTCGTGCGATGACTTTGCCGCCGATGGCGGCTTGGACGGGGACTTTAAACTGCTGCATGGGGATCACTTCGACGAGCTTTTCGCAAATCGACCTCCCGCGCCCCTCTGCTTTGGTGCGATGGACGAGGCAGGAGAAGGCATCGACCGGCTCTTCGTTGACCCGGATTTCGAGTTTGACGATGTCTCCAATCTCATAGTTTTCAAACTCGTAGTCAAAAGAGCCGTAGCCGCGGGTGACCGATTTGAGTTTGTCGTTGAAGTCGGTAATGATCTCGTTTAAGGGGAAGCGGTAGGTGAGGAGGAGCCGCTTGGCATCCATCGTCTCAGTTTTTGTGAGAAATCCCCGCTTTTCCATGCCGAGGCTCATGATGGCGCCCAAATACTCAGAGGGGACCATGATGTGACTTTTTACCCAGGGCTCCTCGATATACTCGATGAAAGTAGGGTCGGGGTAATGGGCGACATTGTCGATGTTAGCGGTCTTCCCATCGGTGAAGGTGAGTTTGTAGACGACACTGGGAGCTGTGGTGATGATATCGAGATTGAACTCCCTCTGTAGGCGCTCGAAGACGATCTCTAGATGCAAAAGGCCCAGAAAGCCGCAGCGGAACCCAAAGCCAAGTGCCCTACTGCTCTCTTGCTCAACATGCAGAGCGGAGTCGTTGAGCTGGAGTTTCACAAGAGCATCCCTTAACATCTCAAAGTCAGAAGAGTCTACAGGGTAGATCCCCGCATAGACGACAGGGGAGATCATACGAAAGCCGGGAAGTGGTTCTGTTGCAGGCTTTTTTGCCGATGTGATGGTATCGCCGATTTTGACGTCTGCTGTAATTTTGATGTTAGCCAAGAAGAAACCGACCTCTCCTGGGCGCAGTGTCTCGACCGGTTTTTGCTCAGGGGCAAACACTCCCACTTCGAGCACTTCGAAATTTTTCCCCGTCGCCATCATCTGAATCACTGTTTTCTTGCTGATTTCCCCACTGATCACCCGCACGTAGACCATCACGCCTCTATAGGAGTCGTAATGGGAATCAAAGACAAGGGCCCGCAAGATCTCATCTTGAGGCTCTTTAGGGCAGGGGACGGTGAGAAGGATCTGTTCTAAAATGGCTTGAATTCCCACCCCTGTTTTTGCAGAGCAGAGGATCGCATTTGAGGTGTCGAGTCCAATGACATCTTCAATCTGCTGCTTCACGCTCTCCACATCGGCGGAGGGAAGATCGATCTTATTGATGACAGGAAGAATTTCTAACCCTCGCTCGATAGCCAGATGTACGTTGGCTAAGCTTTGAGCTTGGACCCCTTGGACGGCATCGACGACAAGCAGCGCCCCTTCACAGGCGGCTAGAGACCGGGAAACCTCGTATGTGAAATCGACATGTCCCGGAGTATCTATAAAATTAATCTGGTATGTGATGCCATCATCAGCAGTATAATACATCGTCACGGGGTGCGCTTTGATTGTGATTCCCCTCTCTCTCTCTAGGTCCATTGCATCAAGTACCTGTTCCTGCATGTCTCGCTTTGCAACGGCGCCTGTCAGTTCTAAAAGGCGGTCAGCAATAGTCGATTTGCCATGATCGATGTGTGCGATGATGGAGAAGTTGCGAATAAATTTTCTGTCATATGTAAACATGAGGCGAATACTACCATTTCGAAGTAGCTAAAGTCCAATAATAAAAAGCCCGTTTCCCCTTGCGGGGAAACGGGCTTCATAAAAGTCCCTGCAAGAGCAATTAGGTTGCAGCAGGAGCAGTTTCTTTTGCTTCTGCGGACTTCTCGGCTTCT
>JAHFTN010000033.1 GCA_023269365.1 Chlamydiota bacterium
TCTAGTTCTTTAAGAACCTCTTTGCGGATCTCTTTGAGATTGATGTTAAGATTTTCTAAGACTTGCACTGCAACTCCATCGGGCTGGCGCAGAAGCGCTAAAAGAAGGTGTTCCGTTCCTACATAGTTGTGGTTGAGATTGCTCGCCTCTTCATTAGAAAATTCAAAGACTTTCTTCACTTTTGCAGTTAAGGTGGGGTCCCCATAGACCTGCATCTCAGGGCCAAAACCCACAAGCCTCTCAATTTCTGTGCGTACGATTTCATAGTCGAGATTGAAGTTACGCAAGACATTAACCGCAATTCCCTGGCCTAACTTCAAGAGGCCAAGTAGCACATGTTCTGTTCCTAAGTAGTTGTGGTTTAGGCGCTGCGCCTCTTTTTTGGCGAGTTTGATCACTTGCTTGGCACGATTAGTAAATTTGTCAAACATAGGGAAGAGTCCTTAAGTAGGGTGCTTTTCTGCATTCTAGGGGGTTGTCCGTTTTTTTGCAAATAAGTAATAAAATATTTAATTGCAGCATTATGATTTGTTTTTATAACAGGAAATAGAGTATAATCTCCTCATAATCTAGAGGAAAAATGTCAAATTGGGACCTATTAGATTCGGGGATAAATAGTGCAGAGCATAACATGCGCATCGATCGAGAACTTTTGGAAGGAGCGGCTCATCTCAAAGGACCCGTCTTGCATTTTTACGAGTGGGAAAAGCCGAGCTTGACCTATGGGCACTTCATAGACCCAGCCTTGTTGTTGAATCAAGAGAAGCTCAATACCCTCGGGTGGCAGAGCGCAAAACGCTCGACGGGAGGAGGGATCGTCTTCCATCTATGGGATATGGCGTTTTCTCTTGTGGTTCCTGCCCACTGTCCCGAATTTTCGATTAATACCCTCGATAACTATGCCTTTGTCAACAGGGCTGTCCTTAAAGCTGTGGAGGCGTTTTTACCCCAGGGGCTTGATCTGCACCTCATAGAGCATGACACAACTCCCCTCGATCCCCACTGTTCCCATTTCTGTATGGCAAGGCCTACCAAGTACGACGTGCTGTGGCAAGGAAAAAAAATTGCGGGAGCTGCGCAGAGAAAGACAAAAACAGGATTTTTGCATCAAGGGACAATAGCTCTTGTCGCCCCCTCTCAAGAGCTGTTAGAGCAGGTGTTGCTCTCCTCTTCGCAAGTAAGCGGCGCGATGCAGACCTATACCTATCCGTTATTAGGAGTTCAGGCCATGCACAAAGAAATAGTTGCTGCAAAACAACAGCTTCGAAATTTTTTAACCCATCAATTTAGGAGTAATATTTTATGACTCAAGGGGTAGGATTCTCAGTAGACGGAAGTCCGAGTGTTCCGAGTGCACAGTTACCTTTAGATAACAGAATTCCTAACACAGATGATGTGGGGAAAATAATGCACAGGGTATTGCCACTTCTAGAAAAGTTGCCATTTTTAGAAAATTCAATCGATTCAGAGTTAAAAAATCAAGAAGTGCAAGAAGTGTTTGACAAGGCAAAAGAGATTGGAACTTCTGTTTTAACTGAATTAATGAATGTTCCTGAGTTTCATAAATCTAATGATATTGTACAGGCAGCACTTATTTTTGAGAAAACAGAAACATGTAAATGTGATGCTCTTTTCCGAATCCATCTAGATTGTTTTTTGCATGGAATGTTTCTGTCTGAATTACCAGGCATTTTAGTACATGTAAATTGCTTGTTTAAAGAGTGTCTCAAAAACAACGAAGACACTACTGACAAGACCAGAAAAATTTGCTATGAAGTTTTTTGTGGTGAGCTGGAAAAAATTCAAGCTAAAACAATGGCGTTTTGTGATGGAACTATAAAAACACCTGATGAGGTCATTCTATGGGTGCAAATCATCCTCATAGACCAGAAAAAAAATACACTTTTAGAGTGTTTTAAAAGAAACCTTCAGGCAACGGAAGAGGAAGCGAAAAATGTTTATTCAGGTAATAGATTAAAACATAAACAGACAATTAAAGAAATTAAAGAAATTAGGAAAATCTTAAATGAAATCTATGAAGGAGAATTTGAAAAAGCCAAACATGAAGCAATTAATAAAAAAAGGGAAGAATTTGAGCCTTTTAGAAAAAACATCCCGAACTACATCTTGGACATGCTGGGAAACAATATAAACGCAACAGTACAAGATTTGGATGGAAAATTGTGTTCTGTTATAAAAACTAGAGAAGAAATGGAATATGCTCTCCAAGATCTATTGAACGAGGAGGAGCGTAACTCTCAAGATAGGGTTCGTAAAGCAAAAAAAAAGAAGAAGCCTTCCGCTGTAGTGTCTCAAGAGAAAAGACTAAATCTAAATCCAGCCAAGTTAGATCCTGCCGGAAATAATACTACCATAGAGGATATTTTATGTTCGTTTCAGAAGCCTCATCCCCCTTCAGAGTTTAATCAGAAGGGATTTAAACTTGTCGTTGATAAGAAAGCAGCTTCTCCTCCTTCAAAAAAACCTAAAAAAGACCGTTTCTTGCCTGTAAGAGTAGATCCAAGAGTCTTAAGGTGGGATCAGGAAAATGTGTGGGAATTTACCAAATTTCCAGATCTGAGTTTAAATGGCACGACTACTCGTTATGGAGGAATGACTCTAGAGCAGTTGCAAGAACAAAGAATGCGCCATTGTATAAGGGGATTAGAAGGGTTAGTGGCATCTGCTCTATTTAGAGAAAAATATCTCTTGCCAACTTCGTTGGGGGGGCTTATTTCTGTAGCATTTGAAACATCGAGCGGTATAAAAGAAACTACATTAGTTTCAGTGGGATTGACTGGGGATCTTCTTTACCACGTCTACATCCATGCTGCAGACAGATTACTTCCGGAGGAGGGAGAGCTTCTTGCTCATTTGAATTCAGATGCGGGTTTTACAAATGAACCTCTTCCTGCACAGATCTTTGAAGAATCCAGAGAAGATAGAAGTTCTCGTTCAAATAATTCTTTTCAAGAGGGCTCTAATACTCAAGAACTCCGCTCTACATGGGGTGATGGGACGTGGAGTCGAGTTGTTCTCTTTCCGTTGCAAGATTAGGTTTTTCTTTTTTGTTTTGTGAAATCCAGGCAAAATCGACATAGAAAAAAAATTGAGGTCGACAGCGATGACGGCACAGAAAAAAACAGCGATTGTTCCCACTCGAGAGGAGAACTATTCTGAATGGTTTCAAGAGGTGATCAAAGAAGGGGAATTAGCAGAACACTCCCCCGTGCGCGGCTGCATGGTCATCAAGCCTTGGGGCTATGCGATCTGGGAGAATATGCAGAAGGTGCTGGATGAGATGTTTAAAGAAAGCGGCCATTCAAATGCCTATTTCCCCCTCTTCATTCCGTTGAGTTATTTTGAAAGGGAAGCTGCTCATGTCGAGGGTTTTGCTACAGAGTGCGCAGTGGTGACCCATCACCGCCTAGAAAAAACAAAGAGGGGCGCCTCATCCCAGCAGGCCCTCTAGAAGAGCCACTCATCGTGCGTCCCACCTCGGAGATGATCATCGGGGAGATGTATTCGAAATGGGTCCAGTCGTATCGGGATCTTCCGATCCTCATCAACCAGTGGGCCAACGTAGTGCGCTGGGAGATGAGAACCCGCCTTTTTTTAAGGACGACAGAATTCTTATGGCAAGAGGGGCATACGGCGCATGCTACAGAGAAAGAAGCGAGAGAAGAGACAAGCCGGATGCTCGACACTTATGTCCATTTTGTGGAGCAGTACTTGGCTATCCCTGTGATCAAAGGGGAAAAGACGTCTGGAGAGAAGTTCCCGGGCGCTGAGAATACCTATACAATTGAAACGATGACCCAAGATCGCAAAGCCCTCCAAGGAGGGACTTCCCATTTTTTGGGGCAGAACTTTGCAAAAGCCTCTTCGATTAAATTCCGCGATATCGATTCTGAAGAGCGCTATGCGTGGACCACCTCTTGGGGAGTAACTACGCGTTTAATTGGAGCGATGATCATGGCTCATAGCGATGATGATGGACTGGTGCTCCCCCCGCGTATCGCTTCGTCTCATATCGTGTTAGTTCCCCTCATTCACAAAGAAGAGGTGCGAGCTGATGTGATGGCTTACTGCCACACCCTTGCAGGGGAACTTCGCCATCTGTCCTATGCAGGAAGATCTTTACATGTGATTGTCGATGAAAGAGAGATGCGAGGAGGAGATAAGCTTTGGTCGTGGATCAAAAAGGGGGTGCCACTGCGGATTGAAATTGGCCCTCGCGACAGGATTAGTAATAAGCTTCTTGTCATGCGAAGAGACAGAGCCCCGCGTGAAACGACCCCCTTTTCAAGAGAAGCATTTCTCTTGAAAGTGATTCCTCTTCTAGAAGAGATACAAAAAGGTCTTTTTGCAAAAGCCTCCCTTTTCAGAGAGGCCCACATCAAAAAGATCGACACCAAAGAAGAATTTTACGCCTTTTTCACGCCCAAAAACAAAGAGACCCCTGAAATCCATGGAGGCTTTGCCCTGTGCCATTGGGCAGAAGATCGTGCTGCTGAAGAGCAAATCAAAAAAGATTTAGGAGTTACAATCCGCTGCATCCCTCTCGATGCTCCAAAGGAAGAAGGAAAATGTCCTTTTACAGGCAAGAAAAGCTCTTTTCGCGTCATCTACGCCAAGGCTTACTAGGTGAGGAGTGATTTTTCTGAAGTTCAACTTCATTTTAGTCGGATTCAGTGATTTTATGTCTTGGGGCTCTGTGCTGGATTTTTTTTTAGAGGACAAAAGCAGAAGGAAAATAACAAGATATTAGGATGGACAGGATAAAAAGCAAAAAATAAATTTCCCCATCCTGTCTATCCTAATATCTTGTTATTTCTCTTTTTGATTTTCTTAGGCAAGAAATTTTGTCCAGTACGGAGGTTCTGTGGGCTCCCCTTTTTTGTTTAGAAATTTAAGAACTCTTTGTATGATGCCCTATTTACACCGATCCTGAGGAGAAGAGATGCTTACATTCTTGCGCAAACACCAAAAAATCTTTTTTATCTTCATCACGATCATCGTGGTGATCTCGTTTTGTTTTTTTGGCACCTATAGCACGATGGGTCAACAAGAAGCCCCAGCTGACTACAAGGTGGGGATGGGTGTGTGTGGAAAATCGCTGATGCATAGGGAATTTACAGCCCTCTGCCGCCTGCTCGAGAGTTCTGCTTTGGATCCGGGCTCGAAGGATCCCAACTTATTAAATGAGGGGGTGATTGAAAAAGAGTTTCTCTCAACGGGCTTGGCGGTCATGCTGGTAAAACCCTATTTTGCTGAGCTTAAAAAAGATCTAGATGAGAGGGTCAAAAAAGTCCATATTTATAGGCCCTATGCACACCCCTTTGCAAAAGAGGTGAGTGCAGAGTGGATCTGGGGGATCTTTTCCCCGGCGCTAATGGAGCGCTACAAGCTATTAAAAATGCACAGCGACCAGGCGACGACAGAGTCGTTTTCTTTGCTATGCCAACTTTATGTCGACCAAGCGCAGATCCCCTCTTCTCACATGCTTAAGCAGATGTTAGCGATGCAGCAAAATCAGGTGCAAGTCGAGCAAGACCCTTTCCTTCCTCACGCCGACCTCTCTTTGTTTGGATTTAAATCGATGCAAGAGTGGTTTGGTCCCCGCTTTGTCCCGTTAGTGGCTAGCTTTATTTTGAATGCAGCTCAGCTCGCTGAAGAGAGGGGGATTGTGATCAAAACAGAGGAGGTAAGGGCCGATTTATTAAAAAATATCTCACAAGGCTATACCCAGATCAACAGGAAAGGAGCTTTGAAACCAGAAGAGGTAATGCACTACTACCAGGGAAAGATCCGCTCTATGGGATTTGATGAGACAACAGTTCTTCTTGCGTGGAAGAAGGTGCAATTATTTCGCCGTCTATTCGAACAAGGAAGTGAGAGTATGTTGATCGATCCGTTGGCCTATACCCAGTTTGAGAATTTTGCTAAGGAGGGAGTGAGTGTTACGATGTATGAGCTGCCCAAAGCATTGCAATTTTCTAATTTTCTCTCGATGCTCAAATTTCAAGTGTATATAGAAGCGCTCGCTTTAGATCCGCTCTCCCTACGTAAGACGGGAGAGATCCCTCAGCAGATTGCCCCTATAGAAACGATTCAAAAAAGGGCGGGAGAGCTTGTAGAAAGACAGGTGGAGATACAATGGAAAGAGGTGAGTCTAGAGACACTCGCTAGCACGTTAAGTATCAAAGAGACGTGGGAGTGGGAAAGGAAGGAGAGCTCTAAGAAACTCCTCACCGCCCACTTTCCTCAGTTAAAAGGGATCGAAGATTTGGAAAATCAAGAAGAGGGACTGCGCTTTGAGATCGATCAGTTTGCTCGCAGGAAGATGGTAGAAGAAAGAGCAGAGCTGATCAAGAGCGCTTTGCAAAAAGCCTTCCCGAAGACAGCTGTATTGGGATTGAGGACAGGAGGGTCTTTTTGGAAGAGGCTGGGGATCGTAGAGAACGCAGAGCTGACAGCGCTTCTCTACAACGCTTCTCTTAAAGGGGAGGAGGCCAATGAGGCGAGTCGCCGCTTGGCTTTTTACACTCCAGATCAAGAGAAATTTTACTCTATTGAGGTGGTGTCTCTTAAAGAGGCACCTCATCTTTTAACCTACACTGAGGCTGTAAAGGAAGGAGCTTTAGATCTCCTTTTGGAGCGGGTTTTAGAAAAATCTGGCAAAAAAGGCTCAAAAGAAGAAAAAGGGAAAGAGGTATTTGCAGACCTTCTCAAGATAATAGAAAAGGATTATCTTCTCGAATTTTCCTCTCTGCCACAGGAGGATATGGGGTTGAACTTTTATAGTGATGCGCGGTTGATTCGGTTCATGAGTGGATTGAAAAAACAACTTGCATCTACTTCTATTCTCGATGAAAGCTGCTGCCGCTTGGGAATAGAGCCCCTGTTAGCACAGGAAAATAAGGTCATTACGCGCTCCACTCCCACCTCTTTTTCTAAAGAGGAGCTGTTCTCTTTGCAGATAGAGCAGTTTTCTCCTCTAAAAGTAGGCAGTAAGGGGGCTTTGTGCTTTTATCAAGTTAGGGGGAAACAGCAAGAAATTTTATCTCCCCTGAAGAGCGCAGAAAAAGGGCATCAGATCCTCTCTTCTGATGCGCGGCGCGATATGATGGTTCACTTGTTACACAAGATTCAAGAGACGCAGGCGATTGATTTACAAGCTTATGATGCTCAGGAGATGCGATGAACAAGGAGACGCTCGAAGCGCTTCCGCCTCTTCTGCCCCTCGAGTTTTTCTCTCTTAAAGGGTCCCTCCCTTTTGTGAAGGGGAAACCCTCTTCAGCATGGATGCAGAAACATTGCCAAATCGGCTCGACACAACATCTGCTTTCTCAAGAGGACTTTGCCTCCATTGCTCTGGGATGGGATGAAGAGGGATTACTTGCAGACCTTCTTATCGATAAGCCCTTCGAAGAGGCCTTCTATCCTCAATTCTCTCAAGGGGATGCGGTCGAGTTGTTTATTGATACAAGAGATAGGAAAAGTGGAGGATTTTCTACCCGCTTTTGTCACCACTTCCTTTTTCTTCCTTCTCCCGTACAGGGGATCTCTGCGCAAGAGCTCACACGTTTCCGCTCTGAAGACGCCCATCCTCTTGCAGATTTTAAAGATTTAGAGATACACACGACATTTCACAAGAACAGTTATGGTATGCAGGTCAAGATCCCCGCGCACGCTCTTCATGGATTTGATCCCATAGCATTTGATCGGTTAGGGTTTACCTATAGGATTCATCGATATAAAGGGAGCGCTCAATATTTTTCTTCGAGTGGGGAGCATTTTTCTCTTGAACAACATCCCCGCTTTTGGGCAAGTTTTACATTTTCAAAATAGGACGGAGGTCCCATGAAGTTTACACACTCACACGAATGGGTTCATGTTGAAAATGGGATAGGCACGGTAGGAATTACTGACTACGCACAAAAAGAACTCGGCGAGGTGGTCTATGTCGAGCTGCCTCGCGTGGGGAAACACGTACGAGCGGGCGAGGAGATCGCTGTGTTGGAGTCGACAAAAGCTGCTGCCGATATCTATGCACCCGTATCTGGAGAAGTCATGGAGATCAACCAGAAGTTAGGGGACTTTATCCATTACGTCAATGCCTCTGCAGAAAAAGAGGGGTGGCTATGTAAAATTCGTCTATCCAACCAGAGTGAGATAGAGCAGCTGTTAGATGCCCCTTCCTATGCTAAATTGTTGCAGTAGCTTATGAAAAAAATAGGGGTCGCCTTTCTCCTCTTTCTCATTGCCCTCATCGTTTTTCATAAACCACTCGTAGTGGTGGGTTCACGATGGATGGTGAGTCGTTGGGCTGAGGGACGTATCATCAGCTACGAAACACTAAAGTGGGAAGAGGGATCTCTTGTCCTATCAGGCCTCGTCGTGAAGGACCCTTCACTCGAGCTGACCTGTGACAGGGTAGAAGTGGCCTTTTCTTTCCAGTGGGCCAACCTCTTAGCATGCCCTAAAATCACGGTGATCCATCCAGAATTCTCTGTGGGTGGGGCTTCCTCCTCTTCTTTGCCTTTTTTGTATTCTTCCAAATGGGTGGAGCCCGAGTGGCAGATACAGCATGGGGTGTTGCGTTGTGCCTCTTCGCGATTCTATTTCTCTCTACTTTCGAATACATTCACTCTTGCCCATGAACCCCAGGGTCCTCCACTGCTTTTGGCAGAGATTGAAAAAGGGGCTGTCCATTTTCAGTTCCAAGAAAAAGTGTTGAGTCGCCTCCTTCCACTTCTCACCCTTACCCCTTTCCCTCTTCCTGAAGGGTGGGATGAGATTTCGGGGGTTATCGAGGGTTCTTTAGACTATGTCAATCGGGGAGGGGCGTTTTGGGAGGAGGTAAGTGCTTCTTTGTCGCTAAAAGGAGGGAGCGGTCTTATCCATTCGGGCCTTGAGATAGCTAACGTCGAGGCGATTTTACTTTTTACTCCACAAGAGATCCCTTTTCTCTCTTTGCAGGGGACGATTTTTTCTGAAGGAGTTCCCTTTCATTGCAAAGTAGAGGGGAGGGGTGGAGAGGCGGAATATGTCCCTTTCTTTGCAGAGGTGTCAGCAGAGGTCCTTTCTTCTTCTGACCATGCGATGCAAGTGGTGTTGCAATGCCACGCTGCAGAGGATTCCTCTTTGAGCTGTGGGATCGATATCAAAGAGGCTCACCAAGAACACATCGAACTCTGCCGTGCCTTAGCGGGGTTGCAGGGAGAATGTGTAGGAGGGCAAGCTTCCCTTAAAGCCACACTTCTTTATAAAAAAGGGAGATGGGAAAAAGCTACAATAGAGCAGTTAGAGGGGAGCGAGATCTGCTGGGAGTTCCCTGAAGAATCCTTAACCCTATTTACAAAAGAAGTGCAAGGCACAGGGGTGCTCTATGCAAACGCGTTGAAAGAGTTGACCTTGCATGTAGAGGGGGGACAGTATGTCGATCCTCTCTACACCCTTCAGGAGATCTCTACAGATCTTATTATCCACGAGGGGCGTTTATTCCCTTCACAGATGTCAGCCCTCTTTGAAGAGTTGCATTTTCAAGGCACCCTTGCAGACGCTCCTCTTTGCTTAGAGGGGGATATGAGAGGGGAGAGGCAAGGACTCCCTCTAGATTTACATGTTACTTGCACAAAACAGCAAGGTTTCTTAAGTGCCGAGGTGACGGGGAAAGTGGCACAAGACCCGATTTCTGCTACGGTTCTATTTTCTTCTCCACTCTGGAGTTGGCCGCAGCTCTTTTGGGGAGAGCTTCCCTCTATCGATTTCAAAGAAGCGCTAGTCAAAGCACCGAAGGTGACACTAGAGCGTTACAATCCCTTTTTGCCCCCTTTTCTACAAGAGATCCATGTATCGGGAAGTGCTGCTTGTGAAGCTCTCATTTCTCCAGAGGGGGTCGTTGTACAGCTGGACACAGAGAATCTCGATTTAGAATATCCACGAGTGCACTGTAAGATGGAACACTCCCTTGTCTCTTTTTCCTATGAATATGCGACGCAGCAATTTTCCTGTGAGATTCCCGTTAAACAAGCTACCCTCACTCACCTCCCTTCTGGCGTTGTGTTAGAAGAGGTGGAGACTCTTTTGCATCTCACTCAAAATCTTGTAGAGGCCTCCGATTTCACCTTTAGCTCTGAGGGAATCGTCGTGAAGGGATCTGCAATCCTCACTCCTTCTAAGGTGCTCACTTTGCAAACCTCTTCTATTTCAGGATCTCTGCCCTCCCTCTTCTCGTTATTTCACAAGTGTGCCCTTCTCGATGAGATCCCCTCTATTGGGGGAGAGTTTTATAGTAAGCAAAAGGGTTTTATGATGACGCTGCCTCTCGATAAGTCAGGGGAGTGTCAGTGGCAATTTAAGGGGGGATTTTCAGAGGTTGTATTTCTTATGAATAAAGAGACCTCCTTGCATCAAGGCAAAGGGGAGATCTCTATCGATTCTACGACGGGGCTAGCGTCTCTTAACAAAGCAGAAGGGATCTGGACTCTACAAGAGGGAAGAGAGCTCTCTATCCAGGCAAAGCAAGCCACCTTTCACCTCTTTAAAAAAGAAGCACAATTTCTCATTAAAGCTACAGAAGGAAAAAAAGAATATGCCCTTGTCCAGGGGAGGGCCACTCAACTCCCTTCCTTAGAATGGGAAATGGTTTTGGATCCCCAAGTCACACACATCGCAGGGATTAATCTTCAAGTCGAGAGACTGCGCCTTAACCCCGATTTTTCCCCAGGGCAGTTGGAGATGAAACCCCGCTTCACAGGTAAGCAGCTTCCGGGGTTGGTTTCTTTTCTTAAAGATGCGGGATTTGTGAGGCTGAACCCCCTCATTTTTTCAGATCTAGAAGGGGTTATGGAAGCAAGGATTACATCGCAGTGCCTCTCTCTGGGTTTTTCTATCCATGCAAAGAGCCAGGAGTTTAAACGGCGAGGCACTCCCTATACTCCCCTCGAATGGATCGTACACAACAAGGACAACTGCTGGTGCATAGAAAAGCTGACACTCGGTCCTTTATCTCTTAAAACCACCCTCAACGAGGTTGCAAAGGGATTCAGCTGTCCCCAATTTGAAGCCAATTTTAAAGGGGTCGCGATGAGGGGAAGTGGCTATTTTAATACGGAGAGTAAAAAGCTTTCTTGTCAGGTCGACTCTTGCAAAGCAGAGTTAGCTTCTCTTTTTGATTTTAGCAGTGGAACGGCCCTTGCTTCTTTTTCTTTGCAGGGGGACTTTTCAGAAGAAAACTCCCCTCTGGCTTTGTCGGGAGAAGCAACCCTTCTTCTCGATATGGCAGCCCCTCTGCCGTTGAGTGCAAGCAGCAAAAAGACATTGCACTACACCTACGAAGAGAACAAAGGACTTACCATTGAGGGAGCGGATTTCCAAGTTAAGCCAAAGCAAGGCGGCGTGCCTCTTGCGCAACTCAAAGCGCAGACACTCACTCTTTCAGAGGAGAATGCACTCTTTCTCAAAGCCCTCCAATTTTCTATTACTCCCGCCGCTCTAGAGCTTCTCACTGAAAAAAATCTTCTCCCCTCCTTTTTCCAAGAGATCCAGATTGAAGGAGCCCTGCAAGGCAGTGGGGAGTTGCAGTTCAATCCCTCGGGTTTAAGCTTTCAGGGCAATTTAGAGCCAGGGCGCTATGGGATGCAGGGGATTTCTCTTCCCTTCGAGCAGTTCCAGATGACTTATGAAAAAAAGGCGCTGAGCCTGCGCGCCAAAACGCAGCTTGAAGACCATCCTCTATGGGGCTCTTTCCAATGTAACCTCTCCAAAGAGCCGTACGGCGTCTTCAAACTCTTCGACCATCCCAAAGCTGAGGGGCTGAAAATAGCTTTTCGCTCCGATGCGAATGGTCTCATCATAGACAGTATACAAGGTTCTTGCTATGGCCTTAGCTGTCAGCTGACAAAGAGCATCAAGCGCAAGCTCCCGCTCTCTTCTGTCTTGACAGGGGATCTGAAGCTTGACTTCTCCCGTCTGACCCCACTGTTTCCTGAAAAAATACGCTCGGGATTGCATTTTTTAAAGCTCGGTTCGGGTTACTCGTGGCAAGGAGACCTCGTGTTGTGGCAAGAGAGGGATAAAGGGTTTCTTTTTTCTGGAGCGCTTGTGGGTAGGGAGTGTGAACTTCTTGGGTATTGCTTTCACAAAAT
>JAHFTN010000034.1 GCA_023269365.1 Chlamydiota bacterium
AAATCGGGCTTTGCGTTTCTAAGTCGCTCCACCGTTTTCAAAAATATCTCCTTCGTGTACTTGCGATTCATCCGCTTTAAAATCGCATTAGAGCCCGATTGCAACACGATGTGCATCGAAGGGCAGGTGTGTTTCCCGTTCACGACAGCCTCAAGCAGCTCCTCATCGACCTCGTCGGGATCGATCGAAGAGATGCGCAACCTCTCAAGTCCCGGTATAGCGTCGACAGCCCTGACAAGCTCTGCCAAACGCACCGGGGGCTGCCCTTCAGAGGAGTTGCCATCAAAATCCCCGATGTTGATCCCCGTTAATACAACCTCTTTAAAGCCGTTATGAACTAAATTTTTTACTTCCTCTAAGATCTCATCGAGTTTCCTAGAGCGAGACCTTCCGCGCACGTAGGGGATGATGCAATAGGTACAAAACGCGTTGCACCCATCTTGCACTTTGACAAAAGCGCGCGTGTGGGCTTCGAAATGAGAAATGGCAAATTCAGGGATCTCCTCTTCGGGAAGGGCGAGGTTGAGAAGCTCTTCCTTTTGCGCATTGGGGACGATAAGACTCACGCCTGGCATCGCAGTAAGCTGCTCTGCCAAGCACCCTGTCACCACAATTTTTGCCCCTGGGTACTGGCGCGCAAGGGAGCGGATCTCGTGGCGCGAGGAGCTGTCTGCAGACGCTGTCACGGTACACGTATTCACGATGCATAAGTCGACCTCTTCTGCCTCTTGTGCCTTTCTGTAGCCCAATTGCAACAGCTGATCGGTGTAGGCTTGCGACTCGTATTGGTTTGTCCTGCAGCCCAAAGTGACCACTTTAAATTTTTTTCCCATTCCCTAAATCCATTTTTATAGCAATAATAAGGGAAAAATAGGAAAAACAAAAGAGGCAATTGCAAAACTCTAGCTGCATCGAAAAATCGATGATTTTGGTGGATTTTGCCAGGGGGGGAGCCAAATGGCTCCCACCCGTGCTCTTCCGACGAGACCCTACCCGAATAGGGTAGGTGAGGAGGAAGGGTGGCAAAAGCCGCCAAAAGGGCGATTTTTTGATACAACTAGAGTTTTGCAGTTGCCTCGAAAGCAAGATCCGAAGGGAGAGTGTTAGATGTCTTTTTTTGCTATGGTCTTTTCTTTGTTTTTTGTCTTTAATGCCCTGGGGAATGTCCCTGTTTTTGTCGGGCTACTCGCCCCTTATAAGGTGGCGAGACAGAGGCGCATCATCCTACGCGAGCTCCTCATCGCCCTTGTCGTCCTGTTGCTATTCAATTTTTTTGGTGACAACCTGCTCGCTCTCATAGGGATCTCCCAGTCTATCTTGGGAGTCGCTGGAGGGACCCTCCTTCTGCTCATCGCCATCAGTATGATCTTCCCAAGGAATCACGACCCTCAAGAGTCGAAAAGACAAGAGCCGATGATCGTTCCCCTCGCCATCCCCCTCGTCGCAGGCCCTGGAGCCATTGCGACTGTCATCGTCTATGCAGAACAGCTCCAGTGTGCCTGGATGAGTTCTGCTGTCATCATACTTGCCTGGATCCCCACCTTCTTGGTACTCTTTCTCTCTTCTAATATCAAACACTGGTTGGGAGATAAAGGCTTGCTGGCGTGTCAGAAACTTGGCGGGATGCTCATCTCCCTGATTGCCATGAACATGATCTGCAGCGGCCTGACAAAAGTCCTCCAAGACGCGCTGCATATTTCTCATTAGATTTGCGAGAGCAACTCCTTGAGGAAAACCCCCGTTTGAAGTTGTTTACTCGACTTTGTACATTTTCGGCCTGAAGGCCGACGTATATTTGTTCTCGGGGAAGTTATTTAAAACAGGAAGGGGTTTTTAACCCCTCCCTGTTTTAAATAACTTCCAGTTCGACCGTAGATCGAACGTCCGAGGACAAATAGACAAGGCATTCGGGCCGAAAATATACAAAGTCGAGGTTTAGGTATCCCTCTAAATGATGAAAGATTTCACCTTGTATTCGAGCTGGTGAGGGATTTCTAGTTTGAGGAGGATGTCGTTGTCTTCATACTCGCAGCTTAAGATGCGTCCTTCTTTCATGAGCTCGGTGACAAGGGAGTATTTGTCTTGGGGGATGCGGCATTCTACCACTTTTCTAAGAAGGGAGATCTGCTGAGTCATGAGGGCGAGGAGCTCGTCGAACCCCTCTTGTTTTAGGGCGGAGATGGCAACAGTCTGGGGATATTTGAGGCGAAATTTGAGCAGACGCATCGGATTTGTGCACTCATCGATCTTGTTGAGCACTGTGATGATGGGGCGCTCTTCTACACCAAGCTCCTTAAGCACGCGCATCGTCTCTTCTGCCTGCTCTTCCGCATCGAAATGGCTGACATCGATGAGGTGGAGCAAGATGTCTGTATGCACAGCCTCTTCTAGGGTGCTCTTAAAGGCTGCAACGAGGGTATGGGGGATTTTGCGGATAAATCCCACCGTGTCGACGAGCAAGATCTCTTGCCGGTTAGGCAAGATGAATTTGCGCGTCGTCGTATCGAGTGTGGCAAAGAGTTTATCCTCGACGAGGACATCCGCTTGGGTGAGCGCTTTGAGCAATGTCGATTTCCCCACATTCGTATAGCCCACGATGGCAAAGGTAGGGATTCCCGTGCGCAAGCGCAGAGTCCTTTGGGTCTGTCTTTGTGAGACGACAAGAGCCAGCTCCTCTTTGAGCCGATCGACTTTGCGACGAAGTAGGCGACGATCGATCTCGATTTGCTGCTCCCCTTCCCCTTTTTGGTGAGCGCCGCCTCCTGCTTGCCGAGACAAGTGGGTCCAAAGTCGTCTCAACCTGGGAAACTCGTATTTAACCTTGGCGAGCTCGACTTGGAGCTGCGCTTCTCTTGTCTGCGCGCGCTTGGCAAAGACGCCGATGATTAGCTCGGTGCGATCGATGACGGGAAGAAGAAAGAGCTTTTCTAAGTTGCGCTGCTGACGAGGAGTGATCTCCTCATCAAAAATGATCACCTCGGCATTCGCTGCTAGGGCTTCTGCTTTTAACTCCTCAATTTTTCCCGATCCGATACACGTCCCTGCATCAAATTTCTTGATGGGGCAAGGGAATTTGCCTACCACCTTCATCCCAAACGTATCACATAAGCGCTCTAACTCATGCAGATGATCTTCACACTCTTCCCTCTTCATCCCCCCTGTGTAGATGCTGACAAGAAGCGCTGTTTTCAACGTGTTTAAATCTACTGTTTCAAGAGGCTGCGGGTGGTGATCTTCTAACATGAAACTCCTAATAGTCGAAGGGAACTTCTAGCCCATCGTAACTCAGTTGTACATCTGATGGCAAGGAGCGGTTCGTAGATTTATGCTCTAGTTCATGGGAAATGTGCGTGATATACGTGTGTTGTGCGCATACCCGCTTGGAAAAGCTAACCGCCTCATCCAAGCTAAAATGCATCGGCGTTGAATTCTGTCGCATGGCGCTAACAACGAGCGTCTTTACTCCTTTTAATGCCTCGATGACAGATTTGCTATACTCTTTGATATCTGTAACATAGGCGAAGTTGCCCAGGCGAAACCCTGTGACTTTTGTCCCTTGCTGGTAATAAGAAAAATAAGAAAACAAAAGTCCTTCTATGGAAAACGTTCCCCTATCTTGGGAAAAAATCTCAAAGTCGATTTGCGCAGAGACGCTTTTTGTCAAAGAAACCTCTTTTAACATGTAGTGGTAGCGCAACTTCACCTCATCAAACGTCTCTTGAGAGAGAAAGCAAGGCAATTTCTTCTTTGTTAAAAAATAATAGGCCCTCAGATCATCCATCCCCGCGATATGATCTGCGTGAGCATGTGTCAATAACACGGCACTGAGTTTGTCAATAGAAGATTTTAGTGCTTGGGCGCGAAAGTCGGGGCCTGCATCGATCAAGATCTGCCCCTCTTGCGTCTGAATCAACCCAGAAGAGCGCAACCTTTGGTTTGCAGGATCTGAAGATCTGCACACGCAGCAAGAGCACCCGATCTTAGGCACTCCAGCAGATCCCCCCGTTCCAAGAAATATAAACTTACCTTGTGTCATAAAGGCTCTCTAGTAGAGAAGGGTCGTTATTTTCAATCGCTCTTGCCATCACATTACCAAGAAGCGCGTGATAGAGCAACCCCCGCGATCCTAGCGCCGCGATCACCCATACACGATCTTGCACTTTAGCCAACAAGGGGAAATAATGTCCCCTGCGGATTACTCTCACAGCAGCCTTGCACTCGAGTGGCTCTAAGCGATCCACCTCAGGGAAAAACTGCTTTAGTTTAGGAAGAAGGTAAGAAAGAGTAAAGGTTAAATGGGGTGTTTCATCTACTCCTCCCCTCTCGTAGGTAGAACCTAGTGTACAGATCTTCCGATTGTGAGATAGGGCCAAATACCCCTTGGAATGGGAGCTCACCTCGGGCAATAGAACCCCTTCTGGAACTCTACAGAGGATGACCTGCCCTTTGACAAAAGAAACGGGTAGAGAGGGAAGGAGAGTTTTTACCCCCGCGCCTGCTGTCACGACCACCTGATCGAAATGGGCAAGCTCTTGCAGATCCTGGATAGATCTATGCACGAGCGTCACTCCCTTCTTAGTTAACAATTGCCACAGCCCTTCCAGATAGCGAGGACAATCCACCGTCATACCAGAAGCAATCCAAAACCGCTCCTGATCTAACCTCGTCACATCTTTATAGGAGGCAAAACGCTCTTGCATCTCTTGAGTAAAGAGGTGGCGAATCAACCCTGGGAAGAGGAGTTGTTCTTGAAGGTGGGTTTGCACAGTTTCGATGAGGCGCGAGGCCGACTGCAGCGCCTCTTGGGCATGGAGGCTTTTTTTTCCCTCCTCCCCGACATAGGGGTGGAGCAGCCCCGCTGCCACCCCCGACGCGCCTCCTCCAATCCCTTTTGCATCAAAGATGACGACCTCGTAAACTCCTTGCTGCACAAGGTGCCATGCCACACTTAACCCCGCAAATCCCGCTCCTATGATGGCAATATACATGGAGCACTCCAGCCCTATTAAAACGGGATAGATTACCATAAGGGGCGTTAAAGTTTGCAAGAATTGCTACTAAAAGCGGCAATTCTTGCAAACAACTGAAGTTAAATGACTTGCAAATTTTGATACCTTATAAAACAACCAGTATGTTAACGTTATATTAACATACAGGTTAAATCTAAGCATGTCATTAGGGATAGATCCAGGTCTTGTCATACTGCTCAGCAAAGCTCCAAGCGAGGAGCTGGAGTACGGTTTTGTAATCGACTGCCTTAAGGGTTACAAAAATCCTCGCGTAAAACTTCATCATCTTTTAAAAATAAAGGCGTTAATTCGCGTGAAAAGGGGAGTGTACATTTTTGGGAAGTGTTTTGCGAAGAAACCCTATTCATCCGAAGTACTGGCTAATATGCTCTATGGTCCCTCCTATGTCTCCCTAGAGTGGGCTTGCCAATACTACCATTTAATTCCTGAAAAAGTGACAACCGTTACAAGTATCACAACGCAACGCTCTAGACAATTCCAGACCCCTCTTGGGTTATTTACTTATGACCATTTACCTATACAAGCATTTCCTACTGGAGTAAATTTGATAAGATTTTCCGATACACAACAAGCCCTAGTTGCAACGAAAGAAAAAGCGCTTGCAGATTTGCTTACACTGCGTCGAGGCGCTTTCTTTTCGAAAAAACATTTCAAGGAAATTCTATTTGAAGATTTGCGCATAGAGGAAGAAACTCTAGAGAGTCTCGATCTTGAGCTGTTAAAGGCGATCTATCTAGCTCGACCTCATAGTGCTATTAAATATCTCATACAATGTAGAAATCATGAATAACTCGATCAAACAGATGTTGGAAAGATACCACTGCCGCTCTTTTCAAGAACATGAACAGGCTCTTCGCGAAATTTTGCAAGAAATTGCCCTTGTAGGATTATGGAGGGGGAAATTTTTTGAACATGCCGCTTTCTATGGAGGCACGGCACTGCGTATTTTTTATAATCTAGATCGTTTTTCTGAAGATCTCGATTTTACATTACTCACCCCCAATCCTCACTGGAGTTGGCAACCCTTTGGCGAGGCGATTAAAAATGAACTCTCCTCTTTTGGCTTCAATGTCTCTTTTGTGGAGAAAGAAAAAACCACACAAACAGCTGTGAAATCCGCCTTTTTAAAAACACCCACAGTACAAGAGCTTTTAAAAATAGGGGTCCATTCGACCCTTTTAAAAAGGGTGTACCCAGATACCTTGATTCAGATTAAAGTGGAAATTGATACAGATCCCTCTTCTGGGTTTATCTACGAACAACGATTTCTATCTCAGCCTGTTGCCATCTCCATCAGGTGTGTGAATGAGGAGTGTCTATTTGCAGGCAAAATGCATGCCGCTCTCTTTCGCGCCTGGAAAGGGCGCGTCAAAGGGCGAGACTGGTATGACGTGGTGTGGTTTATACGCAAAAAAACCCCTTTAAATCTGCGTTTATTTTCCACGTTAAGTGGCCACAAAGAAGTGTTGACCCGCCCCCTCTTTCTCAACCTGCTCAAAGAACGGATTAATCAACTTGACATCCCCTCTGCCATCGAAGATGTTTTGCATTTTATCCGCGACCAAGAATCCATTAAAGCCACATGGGCCAAAGAGTTTTTTCTTCACTGGGCAGATCAGGTTATAACTTAGAAATCGAAGCGGAAACCCAGCGTAACCCCTTGGAAGCTAAGGTCGTCTTTTGCCGAGTTAATAGAGCTAGAATCTGTTCCTAGGAAGTTGAACAGCTGGTTTTGGTTGAAGAAGATGTCACACTCCCACCCGAGCTTTACCCCGAAATGGTAGCGGTCTTTGGAAAAGAGATAATCCCACTGAAGACCCAAAGAGAGGTCTGCATCAGCGACAACGGTGCTGACATCGCTTTTAATGTTAAAACGCTCTAGATCTGCCTTTTGAAGCTTTTCTTTTTCATGAATATCAAAATTGCCAGAAAGAAGCGATGCAGAACCGTTGCCATAGAGGCTAAATCCTTTTCCAATGCCCCATAAGCTATTTACCCCCATCCTCAGACCAACACCCCAAAAATCGCTCTCTATTGCGATGTTATCCTGGTCGGACGGGGCCACCGTGCCCCCTTTGTAACTGACACTGTAATCCTGGTCGATCCAAAGGCCTCTGACTCCAATGAAGGGGCGCAAGCTAAGCCACGTGCCTGCAAAACAGTTCCTGCCGAGCTCTAGATCCCCCATGTTGAGATGCAGATGCCAGTGCGCCCGAGCAGAATCGGCATAAAAGGGGGAAGTGTCTGCAAAATTGCTCGCCCAGCTGGGAAAGACAACGCGCGACGAGCCCCCCGCATGTCCCTCAGCTTTTCCATAGAGGTGTGTATAATTTACAAATAAATCCCATTTGTCATGGGGAAGGATGTAGCCCATCCCCACCCGAAACCCGGGCTCCCACTCAAAGTCGGGGCTTTTGACGTGTCCCTCTTGAATTGCGGTAGTGCTTTTGCTGTCTATTCCATAGGAAAGAGAGCCCATGTGAGCTTGCCAAAAGAGCAGCTCCGCATCCACCCATAAGCGCTGGTTATTTTTAAGAGAGGCAGGGTCGAATACCCCCTGAGAAGGGGTCTTTTGAATGCTTTTTTCTTGTGGCATATGGAAAGATTCTGTTGTCGAGGGGATTGCCGCTACGACGGGGTCTGAAGAAGAATCTGCAAGATCCTTCTCTTGGGTCAACTGGTAAGTGACAATGGCTGCAATGGCTACTGTTGTAAAAATAGTTGCATATTTTGATTTTAAACTCATAACAACACAAAGATAGTTATCTTTATGTTAGATTTAAATAATTAACTTGTCAACTTAATTGCGTTTTTTAAATAGATACTTAGGGCGGATAATAGGGGTGCCTTTTCCGCCCCTTGCCTCACATCTCTCATAGACGATTTGAATCGAAATCCCCACAACCCGGGAGAGCCCGAAAAGGACAGTGTAATACTCCGGATACCCAAACCCCGCTACAGTGAGCAATGCCCCAGATACTGCATCGACATTGGGATAAGGGTCGATAATTTTGGGATTTTCTTTCAACACCTTAGGGCCTACTGCGCGTAGAAGAAAGGCGATTTTAGCAAGGGGGGTATTGGCATAGTGCTTTTCTAAAAAGGCGTACTGAACACTCGCCCTCGGGTCCTCAACGCGCAGCACAGCATGGCCAAAGCCAAAGATGAGCTGATTTGTAGCGAGGCGATGGTGTAAAAGGGCCTCTACATCCTGTTCTGTTGCCTCCTCCCCCACCTCTTCTAGAATGGAAACGAGGAATTCCAAACAGTCTCGACCTGCCCTTCCGTGACGAGGTCCCGCTAAAGCGCAAATTGCAGAGGCGATCGAACCGTACAGATCTTCTAGACCAGAAGCTACCGCCTTCCCCACAAAGGTCGAGAGGTTACCTCCTCCATGATCCAAATGCAAAATGTGAAAGAGGTTAAAGGCCCTTGTCAACTCAGCCACCCTGCCGCCTGGAATGCGAAGCATCTGTGTAAAATTTTCTATGTAACCAATCCCCGCCTTAGGCGAGGGAGTCGGGCCCCATCCCGCGTGATGATTGATTAGAGAAGCCACAAGGTGGGGAACTTTTGCGATAAGATTGAGACAATCTTCCCTATAATTGCCCGTCGATTCAAAAAAACCCAAGAGGAGCAGCGCTATAGAAAATAGCTTCATCGGCGAGCCTTCACGAGGCAGTGCCAAGATTGCCTCTTCTGTTTTAGAAGACAAAGAAGCCCGTTTTTCCAGCTCGCTTGTAAAAGTTTCCACCTCGCGAGCTGTTCCCTCTTTTCCAAAATAGAGCAGGTAGATCGCTTGCAAAGAGGTCCAATGAATAAGATCTTTAACGGGCTTATCAATGTAGAAAAGCCCTCGCTGGGGATCGACATAAGAGGTCGTGCAGTAGCCCACGGGGACCCCCCTCAAGCCAGTTTCCAACTTGTCTTGTGTAATCTGAAAGAGGATCTCATCTCCCATCAGGGACCTTATATTAAGTAGTTGTTTCTGGTATAACTTCTGGAGCAGATCCCTAGCAATAGACAATTATAAATTTAATTAAGACTGTAAAAACTATTTTACCCATTGAATCAATCTAAGGGGAGCTGCTATACTACTCTTAATTTATTTTTGGATTTATGTCTATTCCTCTTGTGGTCTTCATGTATGCGGTGTGGTCGAGCGTCTTCTCTTTAGGAAAGATAACGCTTCAGTACTGCCCTCCCCTGTTTTTAACGGGAGCGAGAATGACGCTAGCGGGATTGCTACTCTTGGGATTTCTCGCTATTTTTAAGCGCTCCTCATTTAAGCTCAACAAGATCCAAATTATTTCTCTCGTTTCCCTCTCTTTTTTCAGCATCTACATGTCCAATGCCCTTGAGTTTTGGGGACAACAATATCTCTCTGCTGCCAAGACCTGTTTTATCTATAGCCTCTCTCCCCTCTTTGCCGCGTTTTTCTCCTACCTGCATTTTAAAGAGAAAATGAATCGGCAAAAGTGGATAGGATTAGGGCTAAGTTCCATCGGCTTCATCCCCGTCCTTAAGATGCAAACCGGCTCTGAAGAGCTTTTAAATGCCTTTAGTTTCTTCTCTTGGCCCACCCTCGCCGTCATGGGCGCAGCCCTTTGCTCTGTCTATGGGTGGATACTTTTGCGCGTGATTGTCAAAGAAAAAGAGATCTCTCCCTTGATGGCCAACGGCTCTAGCATGCTCCTCGGAGGCCTTCTTGCCTTTACCCATTCTTTTTTTGTGGAGCCCTGGAACCCGATCCCCGTCGCCACAGAAAACCTCACCCCATTTTTCCAAGGGACACTCCTCATGATGCTGATTTCTAATATCATCTGCTACAACCTCTACGGGATGTTACTAAAAAAATTTACAGCCACCTTCCTCTCCTTCATGGGCCTGCTCAGCCCCATCTTTGCCTCTATCCACGGCTGGATCTTCTTAAAAGAGCCCTTCTCTTGGGTCATCCTCCTCTCGACTGGCATTGTCTGCGCAGGGCTATGGATCGTGTACCGCGCCGAACTCAAGCAGGGGTATATCCTTAAATCTAAACCTGCACTCCCCGTCTAAACTATGTCTGTATCTTTCCCTACTGCAGCAACCTTGCGCCAAGCCCTTCCTGCATTTTACAGGCTTGGAGGAAGTACAGAGTCCAAAGAGAATGATGCGCGCATAACGGCTATCGTCAACACTATTCTAAAAGAACTCCAAACGGGGATTTTTTCTCCTGCATTTGTCTATCCACAGGCAGGAATCGCATTTTTTATTGTTAATAAATCTCTTATTTTTATTGATAATTTCATCTTCTCAAGAGGCTCTTATAAAAAAGTAAAACGAGGCCTTTTAGTTGAAGGAGATTCGTTTAAAATGGTTGCTGTCTTAATTATGAGAACAGCTCCAAGTAAACAAGAAATTTATTATTTAAAAAAACTATGCCGCAATCCTTGGGCCTCAAAATTGCTTTTCTATTTTCAATGCGAAGAATGTATTTTTGGACCAACTCAATTGAGTACTATTCTAATACAGACCCTTTACCCTAAGGGGGATCTTCAAATGCTCTCACAAAAGATGCCATTAAATCGATCTCTACTCCTTTTCTTTTTCTATCAGATGCTCACAATCCTTAAGTGCTTCCATGCAATGGGTCTAGTTCATCGCGATATCAAACCAGAAAATTTTCTTGTCTCAGAAAACTATGAGCTCGTCCTTGCAGATTTTGATTTCACATGCACAGTTCCATCTGATACAGAGCTCTACTTCTGTGGCACACCAAGCTCACTAGCTCCTGAATATGTTTACAACTACGTTTGCAAAAAACCACTCAAGCCAGTTACCACTCCACCCCTTGATATTTGGGCGCTCGGCGTCTGCTTCTCACTCTTTCTCAATAATCTTTCGTTGTTATCTCATGCATTAAAAAATTCAGAGGAAGAGCAAAAAAAACGTTTGTTCCTTATATACGAAAAAAAATTACAGCCTCCCCCCCAAACGGATCCTCTAGATAAAATTGTTGCAGCGATGCTTAATCCTATCCCAGAAAATAGAGGCACGGCAAAAAGCCTCCTTAAGCAGCTTCTTGCTTACATTGGAGATGTGCATAGTGCTTTGTTAGAACTACACGACAGAGATGCCAATCCACCACCTCCTTGCCCCTTGCCCCCTACACCTTCCTAACTGTCGCCTCCGTAAGCAGCCCCCTTATTTGAGAATTAGTCGCCCCTTTATACACCTCCATTATGTCCTTTCTTGTCATGTGGCCTGCTTTTATTCTTCGATTCCTCTCCTTTGCCTCCCTTTTTTCACGTTCATTCCTCACAGACGCTTCTCGTTCTGCCCGAAACCTGTTGTTTGCCTCGCGCTGCTCTATTTGCGACAACAGCTCTTGTCTCCGATCCGACGAAAGAGGTTTGCTCCTCACTTCGAGGAGCGCATAGAAGCCACATAAACCCAAGTTCATTGCTCGACCGATTAACTCTCTGTCCTTTTGTCTAGCTATTTTAGCTCTACATTCTTCAGGGCTTTCCCGTTCGATATGAAGAAAGCGACAATTTTCTTCGTAACGACATGAACCTTTTCGACCGTTATAGAATTTACACAGAACCCTTCCTTCCCCTGTGGATGCGAGAGGAGGGCCGCTCTGAGCTGAACTTGTCTGAGGAAGTCTGTTAATCATCTTATTGATCCTTGGTTTATCAAGCATTTACCTAAACTCGACTTTGCCTGAATTTACAGGAGTAACACTACACTACTACCCCCCACTTTTTTTCTTGTATTATGTGGTTAAGTATTGTTATACACGTGGTCATAAGCCTATCCGCAGAGTCAAGCGCTCTGATTTTAAAAGATTTTTTTGCAAGCTTCCAAGCTATTTCTTGGTCTACTTATCTAAGTATGCCCACGAAGCGGTTTAGGAACGTGTAAAAAGAATTCTTTGAAAACTCTGTACTGGACAAAATTTTTCGCCTAAAAAAATCGAGGAGAGAAATAACAAGATATTAGGATGGACAGGATGGGGAAATTTATTTTTTTGCTTTTTATCCTGTCCATCCTAATATCTTGTTATT
>JAHFTN010000121.1 GCA_023269365.1 Chlamydiota bacterium
ACTGCAGATTTATATACCCGCTTTGTCTCGATCGTCACAGAAAACCGCCCCCGTTTAAGCAAGGAAAAACTCATTAACGACTATGGCGCTCAGGTGTTTGTTGCTAAAAAAGCCGAGGAATTGGGATACATCGATGGCTCCGATGCAGACTATGAGACCGCAGTGGCAGCTCTTGCTAAAGAAGCTAAGTTCTCTGAAGATTTGGACTATCAAGTTTTTACTCTGAAGCCGGCCCACCCCTTCTTAGCCGATTTAACGGAAGGGAGATTCTCCTTGCTCTCGGGAAAAATCACCCACCAGTTTCAGTTTAGCTCCTCTATGAACTCAGAGCTAAGCGGCCGCTTCTTGTACCTCTACCAGCCTAATTAATCGCTGAGAAGAAAATTAACAAGATATTACGATGGTCGGGATGGTTTTTTTATCCTGACCATCGTAATATCTTGTTAATTTTCTTCTTCGCATATTCTGTATATTCATGAAGACTCTTTTTGTCATCGACGCTCTCAATCTTCTCTTTCGTTCCTACTACGCCATCACCTCTATGACCAATGAGAAAGGGGAATCGACAAATGCTCTCTTTGGTTTCATCCGTTCCCTTTATAAACTCATTCATGAGTTTTCTCCCGATCATCTCATTGTAGTTTTTGATGGGCCCGATAACAAGAAATCTAGAACCGCTATCTACAGCGAATACAAAGGGCACCGCAAAGAAATGCCGCAGGACTTGGGGCCCCAAATTGGGAGAGCTGAGCAATTTTGCACCCTTGCCGGGATCCCCTACCTCTCTGTTCCCGGTGTAGAAGCCGATGACACGATGGGGAGCATCGCTAAAGAGATGGAGAAACGGGGAGTCAATGTGGTGCTTTGCTCAGGCGATAAGGACCTTTGCCAGCTCGTCTCCAAACACATCCAGGTTCTTAATCTTCATAAAGACAATTTGGTTATGGATAGAGAGAAGGTAAAAGAGGTGTTTGGGGTGTATCCCGAGCAGATCGTCGATTACCTCGCTCTTGTCGGGGATGCTTCCGATAATATTCCGGGGATCGAGGGATTTGGACCCAAGACGGTCGTTGCTCTTCTCAATGAATATGGAACGCTCGATCATCTCCTTCAATCTCTTGATCAGCTCAGTGGTAAAAGAAAAGAAGCCCTTCTCAACGGACAAGAGATCGCGCTTCTTAGCCGGCAGCTCGCGATGATCCAGCTCGATGTAGACTTTCCCAAAGAGGAAGATTTTTTTCGTTTAAAAGCCCCCCAGCTCGACGAGATCAGAGAGTTTTACAAGGAGATGCACTTTCTCTCTTTACTCAAAGGACTTGGAAGCTCTTCCCAAACAGCGGTCTCTTACCACTTGGTAGATGAGGAGAGTGTGTTGCACGCACTCGTGAAAAAACTCTCAAGGGAACCTACTCTTTGCGTAGACACAGAGACCACCTCAGTTCGCCCTCTCGAAGCGAATCTTGTAGGGATTGGACTTGGCATTGCCCCCTCTGAAAGTTGGTATATCCCCTGCAATGGATCTTTAGGAAAAAAGAAAGCCCTCTCCCTTCTAAAATCGCTTCTAGAAAATCCCGAGATCGGATGGGTCGGACATAATATCAAATACGATCTCCAAGTGCTCTCCCAGGAAAACATTGCACTTTCTTCTATCGCCTTTGACACGATGCTCGCCTCCTACCTTGTCAATCCCCACATTCCAAGGCACGGTCTTGATGAGCTCTCTTTAGAAAAATTTGGCAAAGTAAAGATCCCCATTTCAGATCTGCTAGGAAAAGGGAAACAAGAAAAGACGATGCAAGAGGTTCCTCTAAAAGAGGTCGCCACCTACTGTGGAGAAGATGTAGATTACACCTTAAGACTTAAAGCCCTATTTGAAAAAGAATTAAAAATATGTAAAGTTGAAAGAGTCTTTAACGAGATCGAGATCCCCCTCATCTCCGTCCTTGCCCGGATGGAAAGGCATGGCATTTTTTGTGACAAAAAAGAACTTCTTCACCTCTCCAAGGAATTGAAAGAAAAGCTCTCTGTTTTAGAAACAAAGATTTACAAATTTGCTAAAGAAGAGTTTAATATCAACTCCCCCAAACAACTCAGTTACATCCTTTTTGAAAAAATGGGGATCAAACCTCCTAAAAAAACGACGACGGGGTTTTCAACAGCAGCCAACGTCTTAGATGAGCTAAAAGAGGAATCTCCCCTCGTGCAAGAAATTATTGAGTACAGAACTCTAGAAAAGCTCCGCTCCACCTACGTCGATGCTCTGCCCCAAGAGATCAATCCCTCGACAGGAAAGATCCACTGCTCTTTCAACCAATCGGTCGCTGCCACGGGGAGGCTCTCTTGCCAACATCCCAATTTACAAAATATCCCTGTGCGCACAGAAGAGGGGAAGAAGATCCGTGCTGCCTTTAAACCCCAAGACCCTCACTATCGCTTTGTTTCCGCAGACTACTCTCAGATCGAACTGCGCTTGCTTGCCCACCTATCAGAAGATCCTTGTTTATTGCAAGCATTTCAAAATCAAGAAGATGTGCATTCTTATACTGCCTCTTTGGTCTTTGATATCCCCTTAAAAGAAGTCACCTCCGAGATGCGCCACAGGGCAAAAGCTGTCAATTTTGGCATTCTCTATGGACAGCAGGCCTTTGGCCTCTCCCAGCAGCTGGGCATCAGCCATGAGGAGGCCAGCCATTTTATTAAAACCTATTTTAAACGGTATGCCAAAGTGGAACAGTTTCTCTCCTTTTGCAAAGAGAGCGCAAGAAAAACAGGAAGGGCTGTGACCTTGACGGGAAGACAGCGCCCCCTCCCCGAGATCCACAGTAAAAACCCCTCCATTAGGGCCGCAGCGGAAAGACTGGCCGTAAATACCCCCCTTCAGGGGACCGCTGCTGATCTCATCAAAATCGCCATGATCCAAATCGATGCCCATCTGCAAAAAAAACCGACACTCGGCGCGATGATCCTTCAGATTCACGACGAGCTTTTATTTGAATCTCCCGATGACAAAACAGCCTCCCTTGCAAAGCTGGCAAAAGAGGTCATGGAGGGGGTCTTTACCCTCAAAGTCCCTCTAGTTGTCGATATTTCTATTGGAAAAAATTGGGGCGCATGCTAACTTTAAGGAAAGTAGCCCTTACAGGCAGTCTGTCAGCAGGGAAAACGACAGTCGCGCAAGTCTTTAGGGAATTGGGCGCCTATGTAGTCAGCGCTGACGATATTGTTCATCGTTTACTCTCTCCAAAAAACCCTCTAGGTGAGCAAGTCATTCGTTTATTTGGTCCTGAAATTGTAGAAAAAGAAGAGTTAAGCCGAAAAAAATTAGCGAGTTTAAGTTTTTCTTCCCCAGAGAAATTAGCCGCGTTAGAAACCCTCTTGCATCCCGCTGTATTTGATGAGATTGATAGAGAATACAAAAAAATCGCACACACTGCTCAATATCCTCTGTTTGTTGCAGAAGTCCCCCTTCTTTATGAGACAGAGCAGGAGAAAAAGTTCGATGTTGTTATTACCGTTGTGG
>JAHFTN010000035.1:0-4149 GCA_023269365.1 Chlamydiota bacterium
TTAAAACAGGAAGGGGTTTTTAACCCCTTCTTATTTTAAATAATCTTCCAGTTCGACCGTAGGGAGAACGTCCGAGGACAAATAGACAAGGCATTCGGGCCGAAAATGTGCAAAGTCGAGTTTAAGAGACTCCCTCGGTTTTTTCAATCAAAGCAAGTTTTAAAAGAAATTTAACGTCAAAAGAAAACTACAATTTGACGTAATATCCTAAGCTCAAGTAAGATTTTCTCCTCGGGCTGTCTTTTTATGGCGATCGTAGCTCAGTTGGTTAGAGCGCTGGATTGTGGTTCCAGAAGTCGCGGGTTCGAATCCCGTCGATCGCCCATTTTTACGTGAACAGTATGTCTTTATTTGAAGCATTTATTTTTGGGCTCCTCCAAGGGCTTACTGAGTTTTTACCTATCAGCTCTTCAGCGCATGTTAAACTTGCAAAGCTTTTTTTTCATGTCGAGAGCTCTGAATCTCAGGTTTTATTCGATCTTGTATGCCATTTGGGGACCCTCTCTGCCCTCCTCTACTTCTTAAGAGAAGAGCTCCTACACATTTTCAGATATGACCGCAAAAAATTGCTATTGTTATGTATTGCGCTCCTTCCCCTGATGCCTTGCTATTTCTTGCTAAAGCCTCTACGTGATCTCGCTTCCCATCCCCACTGTTTGGGATTTTGTCTGATCGCCACTTCCCTCATTTTGTTTTCAGGGCAGAAATGGAGAATCCGCAAAGAGCCCCCTGCCACTTTTAAACACCAGGTCCATGCCTCTTTGTGGATCGGGGCTCTACAATCTGCAGCGCTAATCCCCGGCATCTCGAGAAGCGCTTCCACAATTTGCTGCGCCAAGGTGTTAGGGTGGAGCGCGAAAGAAGCCGTCCGGTTTTCCTTTCTCCTCTCGATTCCCACTATCATCGGAGGAAATTGTCTTGAACTACTTAAAATCTATCTCTCCCATGAAAAACCGGCTTCACTGTCTTGGGGTGCCTGTCTGGTTGGCTCTCTTACAGCTCTCGGATGTGGACTCCTCGTCGTGCGTTTTGCCTTTTTTTATCTCGAAAAGGGGAATTTCAGACCCTTTGCTTGGTATTGCTTAACCCTTGGCGTCGCTATTTCCCTTTATCTTAACTTGTGCTAAACAGAGAAAATGGCAAAAGACGTTCCCAAAAAAATGCACATTCCCTCTGAGCTAAAGGGGCTGATCTATTTAGGTCTTGCTTGCCTGTTTTTATTGAGCTCCCTGAGTTTTCATTCTGATCATGCAGAGAGCAACTGGCTTGGATTGGTAGGCTGGAGTGTGGGGTTTGGTTTAAGCTTTCTCTTTGGGCTATGCAGCTATTTTATTCCGATCTTCTTAGGTTGGCTAGGCTGGCAAAAGCTCTTAAGCCGCCCGATTCAAGGGTTGGTATCCAAAAGTATCTATTTTGGGTTGTGCACTCTTTCCTGCTCTCTCCTCTTAAATCTTATAGCTGAACATGCAACGGGATTTGCTTCTTGGTTTGCAACGTGGGTCTATACAGAAACCCACACCTCCGATTTCCCCTATCCCCATAGGACGACCCGTTATAACTTGGGTGGAGTGCCGGCGTACTATCTCTACAGCGACCTTCCCACTGTTAACTTACAGAAGATGCTCAGCGATTTTGGAGTGGGGTTTACCTTTTCCATCACATTTCTCGTCTCTTTTTTCCTATTGACCCGCTTAGAGTTCGCTGCTGTAGTGAAATGGGGAAAAAGCGTTTTGATAAGGCTCTCCCAAGAAAAACCCATTGAGACAAAATCGATGCAAGAGATCGAAGAGACACTCTCCCATCAACCCCTCTATTCACCCAAGGCAAAAAAAGAGCAGGAGAGTCTTAAAATTCGCACGATGCACGATACGGAAGTAAAACCTACAGCCCCTGTAAGTAAAAAACAAAGCGCAATTAATGCCCAAAAAGTTGTCAATGGGGATTTTACAACGTATCAGCTTCCTCCTCCCTCTCTTCTCAAAGATCCTAAAAAAGTCGACTCCCCCTCTCTAAAGAAAGATTTGAAAAAACAGGCAGAAATTCTAGAAGAAACGCTAATGAGTTTTGGGATCGAGGCCAAGGTAGGAGAGATCAACTGCGGCCCGACCATCACCTCCTTCGAAGTACATCCGGCAGTCGGCGTCAAAGTGCAAAAAATCAAGACGCTAGAAAATGACATTGCTCTCAATCTGCAGGCGACATCGATCCGGATCATCGCTCCCATCCCGGGGAAGGCAGCAGTCGGCGTCGAGATCCCCTCCCTCTACCCTCAAGAAGTGAGTTTCAAAGAGCTTTTATTGCACTATCTACAAAATCCTCGCAAGATGATGGTCCCTTTACTATTGGGGAAAACGGTCTCGGGAGAAAATGTGATCACAGACCTTGCCAAGATGCCCCACGGGTTGATTGCCGGGGCAACAGGATCGGGAAAATCGGTGTGTATCAATACAGTGATCATGTCGATCTTGATGAATGCGAGGCCAGATGAAGTGAAGCTGCTCATGATCGATCCCAAAAAAGTGGAGCTGACTTCCTATACAAACCTCCCTCATATGATTGCGCCTGTCATCACAGAGCCACACGGGGCTTATGCGGCGCTCAACTGGCTTGTGAAAGAGATGCAAAGCCGCTACGACCTTCTCAAACAACTAGGAGTGCGCAATATTACTTCCTTTAATCATCGGCAGATCAATCAGGAGTTAGAAGCCTCACTCAGTGTTCCTGTCCCCTCGAAGATGCCTGTGATCATCGCCATCATCGACGAATTTGCCGACCTTATGATGGCTTCTAGCTCTGACCTAGAAACCCCCATCGCACGGATCGCTCAGATGGCAAGGGCTGTCGGGATCCATCTCATCTTAGCAACTCAGCGCCCTTCTCGCGAGGTGATCACAGGCCTCATCAAAGCCAACTTCCCCACGCGCATCGCCTTCAAGGTCGCAAGTCGCATCAACTCCCAAATCATCCTCGACGATGTCGGAGCAGAGAGTCTGCTTGGCAATGGAGATATGCTCTTCTTGCCGCCCGGAACCTCTTCTTTGATGAGAGCTCAAGGTGCCTACATCAGCGATGAGGAGATCAACAAAGTCGTCTCCTTCATCTGCGACCAAGCGCCACCCCACTACCTCATTAAATCGTTTGACACGATGCGCCCTGAGGAGACTTTAATAGGAGGGGGAGAAGAAGCCTCTCGGGACACCCTCTACCAGCAGGCCCTCTCTTTGGTCGTGGAGACCAACACCGCTTCCACCACATTTTTGCAAAGAAAACTCAAAATTGGCTACGCAAGAGCAGCGTCGTTGATGGATGAATTAGAAACAAGCGGCGTCATCAGCGCTCAAGAGGGAGCGAAGCCGCGAAGGATTCTTGGCAACACATCTAAACTTAAAGGGGCTCATGACGAACAAGAATTTTTGGAGTAGGTTTAGAAAGTTTAAACCTCTCACCCCCGCGATGATTGAGAGTGAGCGCAAGCTGCTCCCCCGCTTAAAGCTGATGAGTTATATTTTTTTTGTCCTTTCGATCGCTTCCCTCCTTTTTATCCTCACTTTTGAAGAAGAAACGCTACTCAATGCAGAGCTCACTGAACAAGAAGAAGAGGTCGAGTTAGCCCCCACAGAAGTGCTTAACTTCTACTTTATAAGTTTCCTTTTTGCAGCGGGAGGAGTGGGATGCCTTCTCCTTGCAAAAAGCAGAGCCAAAAATCTCTTGGAAGAACCGCAAGAGACAGAAAATTCCTGCCCCGATAAAGAATAATCCGTTAAGATCCGAAATATGAAGAGAATAAAAAAAAAGATCCTCATCGCTGATCCCGACGAACAGATCCCCAAGCTGTTAAAAGGCTCTTCTCTCTATGTAATTGAAACGGCAAAGTCGGGCTCTGAATGCCTCAAAAAACTCGACACCTTCAAACCCGATCTTGTCATCATCGAGCTGATGCTCCCCCAGATCCACGGGATAGAGATCTTGCGCAAGATCAAGCAAGATCCACGGATCAAACAGACGGGTGTTATTCTTGTTTCTGCCAATGTCATGACACAAAACTACCAGGCAGCACTCAAATTGGGTTGTGACTATTGCCTAGAAAAGCCGTTTACTAGAGCTACCCTCCTCTCCCTAGCAAAGCAGTTCTTCGCGGGGAAGCTTTCT